>JBCBKZ010000132.1:0-10377 GCA_038520955.1 Bacteroidota bacterium
AGAGAAGAAGACTGAACCAAAGAAAAAAGAGGAGAAGCCAACTGAGGAGAAATCTGATCCAGAAAAGAAGGAAGAAAAGCAGGAGAAGAAGGTTGAACCAGAGAAGAAGGAGGAGAAACCTGCCGAGAAGAAAGCTGAGCCAGAAAAGAAAGAAGAAAAGTCAGTAGAGAAGAAAGTAGATTCTGAGAAGCAGGAGGAAAAGCCAGCAGAGAAAAAGACTGAGCCAGCGAAAGCTGAAGGAAAGCCTGTAGAGAAAAAAGTCGAATCAGAGAAGAAAGAAGAGAAGTCAACAGAGAAGCAAGCAGAACCAGAGAAGAAGGAGGAGAAGCCTGCTGAGAAGAAATCTGAGCCAGAAAAGAAACAGGAAAAGCCAGTAGAGAAGAAGGTTGAGCCAGAGAAGAAAGTTGAATCAGAAAAGCAGGAGAAGAAAGCTATAGAGAAGAAGGCTGAATCAGAGAATAAGGAACAGAAGCCAGCTGTGAAGAAGCCAGTAGAGAAAAAGATTGATCCAGAAAAGGAGGAAGAGAAGCCAGCAGAGAAGAAAGCTGAGCCAGAGAAAAAAGTTGAATCAGAGAAGCCGGAGGAGAAACCTGCCGAGAAGAAAACTGATCTAGAAAAGAAAGAGGAAAAGCCTACTGAGAAGAAGGCTGAACCCCAAAAGGAAGCAGAATCTCAAAAAAAGGAGGAGAAAGCTGTAGAGAAAAAGGGGGAACCTGAGAAGCCGGAGGAGAGACCTGTTGAGAAGAAGGCTGACCCAGAAAAGAATGAGGAGAAGCCTGCTGTAAAGAAGCCAGTTGAGAAGAAGGTGGAATCAGAAAAGAAAGAGGAGAAGCCTGCTGAGAAGAAGCCAACAGAGAAGAAGGCTGACCCAGAAAAGAATGAGGAGAAGCCTGCTGAGCAAAAAGTAGAACCTGAAAAGAAGAGGGAAGAACCTGTTGAGAAGAAGGCTGACCCAGAAAAGAAAGAGGAGAAGCCTGCTGAGAATAAGCCAACAGAGAAGAAAGCTGAACCAGAGAAGAAGGAGGAGAAGCTTGCTGAGAAAAAGGTTGAACCAGAAAAGAAAGAGGAAAAGCCTACTGAGAAAAAAGCCGAGCCAGAAAAGAAGAGGGAAGAACCAGTTGAGAAGAAGGCTAAATCTAAAAAGCAGGATGAGAAATCTGTTGAGAAGAAAGTTGAATCAGAGAAGCAAGAAGAAAAGCTAGTAGAGAAGAAAGCAGAACCAGAGAAGAAGGAGGAGAAGCCAGCTGTGAAGAAGCCAGTAGAGAAAAAGATTGATCCAGAAAAGCAGGAAGAAAAGCCAGCTGAGAAGAAAGCAGAGCCTAATAAAAAAGAAGAACCCAAAAAGGAAACTGAGTCAGGCAAGAAAAAAGAAAAGGCAGCGGAAGAAAAGAAAGGTAAAGAGGATCAACAAGAGGAAGAAGAAAGCAAGGAAGGCGCAGCAGAGGGAGAAGGCGAAAAAGCTGAGGAGGAAAAACCCGCTGAAGAGGAGAAGAAAGAAGAAGAACCCCCACCGCCTCCTTTAGATCCCATGTATGTCCCTAAGGAAGTGGTCAAAGATATGTCCGCTCAGATTACAGCTGCATTTGCTAAGGATGGAGCTGAGATTGAGCCGGGAAGTATGTTCTTCAATGTATTTAAACTCAAGAATAACTCGAGTGAAAACGTGGAAGTATCCTTAAACTTTGATATCCCGTTTCCCAGAAGAACCAAGGTGATTCTTCAGCCTGCTGATGCCAAGCCTTTTGTGCTGGAGGCTGGTAAGTCAAAGTTTATCCCTATCAGGGTAGGTTTCCCTTCTGATGTGGAAGGTGGAAAACAGCATTTGGTCAAGGTCAGCCTGTTTTCAGAAAAACATGGAGGAAATATAGTCCCTTATGCTTCTGCTACTGTAACCGTAAAAGCCGTGAGTAAGTGGAAAATGTGGGCCCCCTCCACAAAAGCCATCTCAAACTCTGAAGACGAATCTTTCACAGCCGTCATAGTCAGGATGTTAAATGAAGGAAACGTAATGGAAAAGCTGGACTTCAAGGCAAAAGGGGGGGATCTGATTGTGGTTGAAGACGGGAAAAAGGGACTCCTTCAGAAAACCATCAACCTCAGACCTAGACTGGATACTACCCTTAGGGTTTATGCTCGTTGTCAGGCATATGATCCGGCTGAAAATCAGGGAGATAAAGTAAAATTACTAATCACCGCTCAAGGACCGTTGGATACTATCCCCAAGGAACTCATTATAGGATTTGAAAGTATGAGTTCCGGTTTTAAGAATAGAATCAAGGAAGAAGAATCTCCCTTGATATTCTCCATCAATCAGTCTGGCCTGGGGACCAAGGAAAGTTCGACCAGTATAAACCTCAGCGGTAACATACTATTAAAAAAGGACAGAGCCTTTAGCTATTCTTACGGATTTCAGGATAACTTTTTTGGGGGAGGGGATGGTACCTCATTTGGTGATAAGTATGTTAAGAAGGCGAGTTTCTCCCTGGGATATACAGACAAAAAGAATTCGCTAAAATTTGGGCAGGTTGGGGGAGGGATGACTACCTCTACCTCTGGACTAGGTATTTCCTATAAACGCGCCTTGCAAGATGGGGCATTTGACTTGACCCTGGCTAAAAAGAAGGAGAATGGAGGATTTGGGGTCGCTACATCTTTTGATAAGACGCTTTCTGAGAACTTTAAGGCAAAAGCAGGCGTTACCGTGGACCTGGATAAAAAAGCAGGGACCTTAACCGTGGCCCCAGGTTTGGCCACCAGCTTCTTGTTGGCCAATAGGCATAACTTTAGCGTGTCTACGGGGATAACCCAGCGGAAAATGCTCAATTCTCCTACCCCTAAACAAAAGTCCGGGGTAGGGTACCAGTTGAACTATGGAATGAAATACAACAATCTGGCGATAGCAGCCAAGAGTGTGTATGGAAGTAAGGATTATCTGGGAGGAAATGCAGGTCTATTCAGAAATGAAGTAACGGCGGGCTTGAAGATGGGAACCAGCACCCTAAAAGTGAAACTGGTTAATAGCCAAAAGAAGAATGACAAGTTAGATGATGATGAAAGGGTCATATCTACCGGGAAAACGGTAGCCAATAAGATTGGGGCTAGTTACTCCTTCAGGATCGGGAGTATGCCATTTGCTACGGGAGCAGACTTTGACAATACCTCCTCAGTGGTAAACATCAAGGGGGATATCTCCTCCTATACCAATCAGACTATGCGGTTCAGGTTAGGAACTGGATTTAAGCTAGCCAAACTGGGAATGGCCCTTGCACCAAGTATTAATGTAGGACTTAACAGATCCAAACGTACTAACTCTTCTAACGCCGGGGAAGGGGCCATGTATGGTCCGCCTGAGTTAAACCTAGAAAGTGGCCTCAATGGTACCTTCAAGGATGGCGGCTTTAGTCTTGGGTACAAGCGTAAATCCATGGGACCTGCAAAGGAAGGAGAAGAAACCGCTTATGCCCAATCATTGAATTTCGGGATCAACAGGAGTTGGGCCCTCATGGAAGAAAAACTGGGTCTGAATGTATCAGCTAATGCAGATTATCAGGTAGAAGAAAAGAAATTAAAAACTTCCATTAATGCCAAGCTGGAATATGAAACTGAAGATGGTTGGAAGTTTACCATGTCTGCTGATGTAGATCCCAACAAAATAGCCTCAGGAGATCCTTCCGGTGCAGTGAATGTGAATGCCAGTGCGAGGAAAGCCCTGGATTTGAACCAGCCACGGCTGAAGTACTACAACTTAAAGATGGTTTTCTTCAAGGATTATGATGGTAATAGAGAACTGGATAAAAAAGATGAAGGGATTACTAATGTACTAGGGATAGCAGAAAGGTCTAAGGATCCTGTCTTGACTGAGGAAGGCATGCAGACAGTTAAGTTTGAATCACCTCCGCTTATCTCTAATGGAGAAGGCATCATTAAATTTGCCAAAATCCCTATGGGATACTACATCGTCGGCATAGAGGAACTATTTGAACCTATGCAGTTTATGAACTTGGAGGGAACGGAATATGAGGTAAATATGCAGGGGCATACCACCTTATATGTACCTTACTGTAAGAGTATAACTATTGTAGGGAAAACCAAGATTACCCGGGACCAGTACTCACGTGTGGTGGGGGTAACACCTAAAAACATTCGTGTAACCGTAAAGGATGCTAACGGGCAGGTATATCATACGCTCACGGACCGCCAGGGGAATTACACCATTAGCGTCCCATTAACGCAGAGCTATACCGTCAGCATGAAAAATGTACTGGGAAGCAAGTTTAACCTGGAGGGGGCAGAACAGGAACTCAAGTTCGAAGATGGGACCATGAGGTACGAGATTAACTTCCACTATAAGGAAAAAGGTAGAGGAATCAACTTTGGCTAATCTCTAACCCATCAGAGGCTACTTATAGGCCATTTCCTGGAATACTCTTCTCTTGATACCTTCCCACTCATCTACCAGTATGCTATAATAGATTGTGTCTCTGCGTCTTCCATCATGCATGACTGTGTGACTGCGGAGAATACCTTCTTCTACCGCACCTACTTTCTGCATAGCTCTACGGGATTGTTGGTTTAACACATCCGTTTTGAGTTCCAGTCTGACAATTCCCAGTTCTTCAAAGGCATATTGAAAAAGAAGGAATTTGGCAGAATGGTTAATTCCCTTACCCTGATAGGCTTTGCCAAGCCAGGTATGGCCGATCTCTATTCTGAAGTTAGCTGGAGAATAATTCAGGAAGCTCGTACTGCCACAGACGGTATTGGTAAGAAGATCCTCAATAACCAGGGGATATCGACTTTTCAGCATACGCTCTCCTAGCGCACGTTGAATATACTTATTGAGGTCTTCAGGGCCCTTTACCATTTGGGTGGTATAGGTCCAAATTTCAGGATCTGTGGCTATAGGTAGTAAAGCATGGGCATCATCTGGTCTGAGTGGTCTTAATCTTATCCGCTCGTTTTCCAGAACAATATCAGAACTAAATGATAAGGCCATGGCGAAATATTGGCATAAAATCCATTATGTTCAAATTATTGAATATATTTTTTATGAACATTTCGTTGTTCAGGGGATATTGGTTCATATTCTGTTAGAAACCTTGCCTGGTAGGGGAAATTACTTACCCTCAAAAAAAACAGGGCATTATAAAAAATGCCCTGTTGTACCATCCTTTATCGGCAACTCTTATTCTTCTTTCTCTTCTTCAACAAAGCTGTGGAGGAATGCCCTAATGTCTTCCATTACGCCTGCTTTGTCATGAATCCAACTTAGTGGTTGGACTCTGAAAAATTGCCACCCCGCCCGCTCAAGGACTAACTGCTGTCTAATGGCTTCTTTCGCTGAGTCCATGGCCTTGTCATCACACATAATAGCCAGCTTTCTGCCATCCTTAATGATGGCCAGGTCTATCCTGTAAGGGCCTATTTTTAGGTTCGTCTGTAAATGATTTGCCCATCCCATATGAATGAGACCATCACAAACCTCCTTTGACAAAGGCGAGCACATTTCTGCCTTAGTCTTCAGAGCATTTATGTCTACTCTTCCGAGGTCTTCTGCCTGATGGTCCTCATAGTAATGAATGAGCTTACTTCTTAAACATTCAGGATTCATTAGGGCTACCGCATCAGGATGAATACTATGTAGGAGAATAGACTTCTCTCTGGCCCTACTAGCAGCTACATTGTAAATACGTAGCATCTCTTCTCCCAAAACCGCTCTTGGAGGGCGTATTCTACCTTGCTTATCTATTTTGTGATTGGCACTGATGGTCAGGATCATCACATCCCGCTCATCTCCCTGGAACTTACGGGAAGTACCTACCAGGATATTCAGTTCATCCTCGTACTTTCTGATCTGTGAATGTGCGGTCAATTTTTTGATCAGAAGCTCCCTATGGGCTTCGTGTGAAGCATCCAGTGTAAGCACTCCTATCGTAGGAAGCTCTGGCAAATGACCTGATTCATAATCCGTAATTAAGTCCAGAATCAGCTTGAGCACCTTGTCTACTATACGAGCCTTCTTGGGATCTTCTCCCTGATCTTCCACATACTGGACTTCTACTGCCGGTCCATAGCGGTCGTCAGTAGCTGTTTTGAGTGGAATAATCTGGTTGTTGTACACATATCTGTTACAGAACTCTATGATCTCAGGTCTACACCTAAAGTGTTCCCGTAAGGTCACAATGTTAGGATAGATCACTCCACTTAGGGTGTAGATACTGGTGGTCCTGTTATTGATGTTGAACTGCTGTCTGAAAGGATGGTGCATCATATGCCTATCCAGCAGCTGATTTGTCCGCTCTATGGGGAATAGATTAGGCTGCACAGAAACCGAAGTCTGATTCTCATCACCTACGATCATACATTTCTTTGCACGGTAGATCAGGTTCAGCATGCTGATATCACACTGGCTGGCCTCATCTATGATGAGCAGGTCAAACTGACCCGGTTCAGGCTCAGGGAAAAAGGTGATGGCAGTATCCTGCTGCATAATCCAGATAGGGACCACATGCCTGGCACGCTGCATATTGGCTATGGCTGATTCCATATTTCTGGCTGTATTCTTCCCATAGCCTTTTCCTATGTTGATCAGGTCATTTCTCCATGCTGAGAGGGCAGACTTTTCCTCATCACTTACTATTCTGGATCTGTGATACCAGGTTTGATAAGCTACCAACTCACTGATGAGCCATTCTCTTTTCTTCTTAAGCTGTTGTAGGCTTTTGAAATGAGTCTGATTTTCTTCTACTCTGGATAGAACCTTAGAGATGAGCTGAGAAATTTGTAGCCCAAATACTTCCTCATTCAGGTCCTGCCATAAGCTCTCTTTTAGCTCTTCAGTAACCACATCCACCTCTTCCATTCTACTTTTTAGCATATGTGTGGTTTCAGAAGCAAGGGATTCACTTTCCCTAAAAGCCTCTTCTGCCTGATGGATGAGTACTTTTTTGGCTTTACTCTCCTGAAAACGCTTCAAGCTAGCTTCATAAGCTTCCGCATCCAGACTCATACAAGCTTCCCGCACCTCCAAAAATGAATCATGAATATTCTCAGATTTTTGTGCATTTAGCTGCTGAATGAAGTCAGCCAGTGTCTGTTTCGCATAGTTGAAGGTCAGCCATGCCGGAACTTTGAGGAGCCATTCCCACTGTCTGGACAGGTACGTATGCTCTGGGTTCAGGATAGGTAGCCCATAAGAGGTGAGGTATTGGTTGAAAGGCGTTATTCCGTCTAATGCCTGGATCACATTTAGCAAAGCTTCTCCGGCCCGCTCCAGCTGGTCATTCTCCAACTGAATCTCAGCCTGTGCATACACATTGCTAACCAGGGTGAACCAGCTTTTTTGTGCCTGCTTATAGATGACCCATTCTTCCAATAAGAGGAGTTGGGACCTGGTAGACAGCGGTATCGCATCTATCTCACAGTTCCAGTAAGCCTTGGTCCATGAAGGAAGCATTTTCCTTTTCAAGGCAGGAATGCTCTCTTTCTCCCCAAACTTCTCCTTCAATGCCCGTATTTGCTGAAGCAACACCTCAGGCTCCACTTCTGTTAATTCTCCCAACTCAAAAATATGAGCCATGAGTTTGGCTTTGCCAGTTCGGAGGACCTCAGGGTATTGATCTTCCAGATCAGCAAGTTCATGGATTTTGGTAGCAGAATGATGGAGTAGGGGAGCAGCTTCTATCAGATAGGCTACTTCCTTTTTTACCGCATCAGTCTGAGCTATCCATTCTGCCTTATCTATGTGCAAAGGAACAGAAGTCAGGTTCTCATTCCCTATGGTTTCTTTTGACTCAAGAAGATCCTGAATGAGTTGCTGGAAAGAAGGTACTTCCATCCAGTTACCAGCATCAGGGAAGCTATATGCCAGTAGAGCCGCATCCTCATAGCGCTGCCCTACCATGCTTTGCAGATAGGTATAAACGCTTTCCAGAATTTCGGCTTGCTGCTCCAATCCTTCTTCTCCTTCCAGCCACAGTTTTAAGACAGGTGCATGCTGCTTCCAATATCTCACCCATTCAGCTGAGGTATGCGTATGCTCCTCCCCATTGAGGGGATGAACTAAGCTAAAGACCTGATCAGGAATGGCGATACCTGCCTGGATTAAGTCTATCAGCTTCTCTTCCTCCACCTCTATCTGGTTCAGCTGATCATGTAGCCTACTTAATTCGCTCTCCTGATAAGTCAGACTCAGGTTATCCTTAATGGCATCTATGGCATATTTCATATGCTCATGCTGCAGGTTATCCTCTACTAATGAAATGGCTAGGTTACGAATGGAAGTAGGGAGTTTCCCTCTGATCACTTCCAGGGCCTTGGCATTTTTGGACACGATGAGAATAGACTTCCCTTGCGCTACATAATGAGAAGTAATATTAGCAATGGTATGGCTTTTTCCGGTTCCCGGAGGGCCCTTGACAGTAACTGCGTCCTGTTTCTCCAACCTTTTGGCTATTTCCAGCTGCTCTTCATTAAAAGGTAGAGGAAAGAGAAAAGGATGCTCTTGTGCCATGGAAACCATCTCATCATCCAATGATCTCAGGACCTTTTTTCTATAGGCGATTCTGATAGAAGGGTCTGGTTTCTCTAGTGAGAATAGCTTCGTAAAAAAGTCAGGAATATCTCCTGCTCTTTCTCCGTTGACCATTTCCTGGATATTAGAGATAATGTTCTGAGCATCATTGGCTATTTGAATTTGGGTATCTCTGGCCTTTACCTGAAGCGTAGGAGAAAAGCTTAAGCTTATTCCTTCCTGGGGGATCTCCTTGATGGCTTGCAGATTCAATTCGTGATTCTGGAAGAAGACATCATGGATTTCCGGGAATACAGCCAGTATGTCCTTAGCATACTGGTAGTAGCCCTGATGCAAATAGCCTGCTTCCAGACTGAAGGGCTTGGGGCTTCTGTTCCAGGCGTCCACTTTGTGTAACACCTCCCACTGTTTCTGGGTAATGGCAGAATCAGGTTGGTAGGAGAATTCTTCCGGGAACAACTGCGAAAAATGCTGCTCGCACCTCACAGGTTCTGTCAGGTTTTCTACCCAAAGACTGAGTTCCTGATTTACCAGCTTGATGGTGATGGGGACATGGAAGAGGAAGTTATGGTAAGCTTCCTTTCCTATGATACCACTCACTAAGCCAAAAGAAAGATACAGTTGCTGCTGGGGTTGGGCTTTTAACTGGTAGAAAAGGGTGTGAAGAGAATCATATAGCTGATTCACCTTGCCTACTATCCCATAGTATTCATGGTGGTGTCTAAACACGCGTTCATAGGATTCATATAATTGAACCCGGTGATCATCTGCGTGAAAGGGGACGGAAAGATCTTTTTTACTGATATAAATCCTTCCCTCCTGCTCCGTGACAGTTAGCCAACCTTGTAAAGGTTCAGGGATGGAGGTATGAGAAATTTCTTCTATGGCTTTCCCTTCTACTATTTCCTGGAAGTCCCTAAATAGACTTTCCCGCTCAGGGTCTGCCTCGAATTTCTCAAGGAGGGTATGTTTATGTTGAAGCACCGGACCATCAGCCTCTTCAAACTCAAGCAGCCAGTGCTGGAGCTCCTCAGGGGGATTGATTTCCGGAATTTGACTTCTTTGGATACGTAAAATGGCCTGATGAATATCTTCATACTGGAACTGAAAGGCAGGGTGATCCTGTGTTTGCCATTCATACCAGGGAGAAATAGGCCAGTGTGCATGATCTGATGCCGCATCAAAGCGGGTTACAGGCTCATTTGTCTGAAAGAGATCACGGATGTAAGCAAACAGATTGACCAATGGTGTCTGCTGCTGACTTGCCGCTTTTGCAAGTTTTGCAGGATTCATCTGGTAAACAGTTAGAATTAAGTGGTAAAGCTGTGCTGACTTACTAAAATTTATGGATTTGGTATGCGCGTTTTGGGAGCGTATGTGTAGCGCAAAAAAGAAGGCGTGTCGTTCGGTGTTTGAATACGGAGGTCAGTACCTTAGGTTGGTCAAAAAGGCGACAAAATTTTCCACAAACCTACTATTACCCTGATTATCAGACGGAAGGATGTGTATAAATAAAATGAGTTTTTCGAATATTTCAGACTTGTGAGAGGAATCACCCCATCATACTTTGACCACAAAAGACGGTATTTATGCTATTGGTCCAGTTCCCAAAGGATGTCTTCAAGGCTTCTCTGGTCATGCACGGTGATATAGGCCTGCGTAGACTGGGCATTAATTTCTTCATCTACCCAAATGTCAGCACTTGTAAAGATATTTTCATGATCTATGTGGGCTGGAGCCAGAATCATGAACTGGGGAAGGTTTCCACTTTCCTTAAGGGTTTTAATATAGAGTGCATGATGGGCACTCTCCTGTTCGAACCTAATGAATCCTGGATTCATTAG
>JBCBKZ010000133.1:0-10377 GCA_038520955.1 Bacteroidota bacterium
CCCTCCTTTCTTTACAAATGCTTTCGCTTCTACCTGAGATTTATGAAGAAGTAGTCATCCCCCAGAAAGTTAAAGATGAGCTAGATAGACTCTCTGTGTTCGGATTTGATCTTTCTCCTATTAATAATGCTGGTTGGTTAAGCATCATGAATCCTTCAAACAAGGAGTTAGAAGAACACCTCTTCTCTGTGTTAGATAAAGGGGAGGCTTCAGCTATAGCTCTTTCACAAGAAATTCAGCCTGACTTTCTAGCTATTGATGAGAAGAAAGGAAGATCTATTGCCATTTCTATGGGCATACCCGTAATTGGGCTTTTGGGTATTTTATTGATTGCTAAGAAATCAGCCCTAATTCCGAAAATTAAGCCACTTCTGAATGAACTAAGGGAGAAAGCTGGTTTTCGGATAGACGAAAACCTTTATCAAAAGGTCCTTAAAGAAGCTAACGAACTCAGCTAAATGAACTTCACCTCTAAACTTCCCTCTTCAGAAACCACCATTTTTACCGTTATGTCTGCCTTGGCAAAGGAGCATAACGCTATAAACTTAGGTCAGGGATTTCCTGACTTTGATAATTCTCCAGAACTAAGAAGACTGGTGGAGAAATACCTGAATGATGGAAAGAATCAGTATTGCCCCATGGGAGGGCTGCTTGAGCTGAGGCAGGCCATAGCTTCCAAAATTCATAGGACTTACGAGATTTATGTCCAGGCTAAAACGGAGATATGCATTACGGCGGGTGCTACACAGGCACTTTTCACAGCCATAGTAGCTTTTGTCAATCAGGGTGAAGAAGTCATCATATTTGAACCGGCTTATGACTGTTATGCCCCTTCCATCCACATAGCGGGAGGAATCCCAAAACCCTATACCCTTACCTATCCTGACTATAAAATCAACTGGAATCAGGTGGAGGAGATGGTCACTGAGAAAACCCGAATGATCATCATCAACACTCCCCATAATCCTACCGGCACAGTACTTAGCCCAGAAGATCTGCAAGCCTTGGAACAATTGGTTGTGGGAAAAGACATCATCGTACTTTCAGACGAGGTGTACGAGCACCTCATTTATGATCAGGTTGCCCATCAGAGTGTTCTGAGGTTCCCTAAGTTATATCAGCAAAGTCTGAGTGTATTCTCCTTCGGAAAGACCTTCCACAGTACGGGCTGGAAGATAGGCTACTGTGTAGGGCCGGAACATCTAATAAAAGAGTTTATGAATGTTCACCAGTGGAATGTGTTCTGTGTGAATTCCTTCACTCAGTATGCATTGGCAGAATATCTGGAAGCACCAGTCCATTATGAAGAATTACCTGGATTTTACCAGCAAAAGCGAGACTATCTGACTCAAGCTTTGGAAGCCACCCCACTCCAACCTCTACTATCAAAGGGAACCTTTTTCCAGCTGTTTGGCTATGGTGGGTTAAGTGAGTTATCAGATGCAGAGTTTGCCAAATACCTTACCAGAGAAATAGGCGTAGCAGCTATTCCCCTTAGTCCATTTTATACTAATCCTCCTGAGCAAAAAGTCATTAGGCTTTGTTTTGCCAAGAAAGAGGAGACCATGGATCAGGCGGCAGAACGGTTGGAGAAGTTAGGACAATAATATTCTTTGCAACTTCGAGAGAATTATCTGTCCTCCCAGCAACCTTCGCAGCTTTGCACCTTTGCGACTTCGTATGACAAAAAATTCACGCCAAGACGCTAAGTCGCCAAGAGATATGGGAAAGATATCTCGCTAAATATGTTTGGGGCTTGAAAAGTTTAGCCCAACTTTTGCTATATCTCTGTAAACAAGCCCATTTAAACCTATGCGCCTCTACCTTAGGCTTATTTCAACCTTTGCTCTATTCTCACTTCTTTTCTCACCAAGCCTTTTTTCACAGACTGATCCTGATAAGCCTAATATTCTTCTCATTATCTCTGATGATCTGGGCGTAGACGCGACTAATGGCTACTATCAAAATGCTCAAATGCCCACCACACCTACCCTGGATAGTCTGCGTGATGCTGGAATAATGTTTACTCAGGCATGGGCGACCCCTATCTGTGCCCCTACCAGGGCTACCATCATGAGTGGGAAATATGGAGTAAAAACCGGCGTTCTGGATGTCCCGGGTAATCTGGGATTAGAGCATTCCTCTATATTCAAAGAATTAGATACCCGTACAAATAATGCTTATTCCCATGCAGTGATAGGGAAGTGGCATCTTTCAAATCCCGTGGACCTCTCACACCCGGAATTACACAGTGTTGATCATTTTGAAGGGCTCATGAGAGGAGGGGTAGGAGATGATTATTTCAACTGGGAAAAGACAACAGCCAATAAACAAACAGAGGATATAAGTGAATATGCTACCACCCACCTGACCAATAATGCCATAGACTGGGTAAATCAGCAAAATCAACCATGGTTTTTATGGCTGGCACATGTGGCTCCCCACAGCCCGTTTCATACACCTCCTGATTCCATGTACACACGAGATATCATCAATAATGACCTACATAGTTACATGGCCATGGTGGAAGCCCTGGACTTTGACATAGGAAGATTATTAGAGAATATTCCCCCAAATGTACTGGAGAATACCATTATCATCTACATGGGAGATAATGGTACACCCAATAGTATTCTACAGGGATTTCCCAACAGACATGGAAAAGGGTCTGTTTACCAAGGTGGGGTAAATGTACCTATGTTCATTTCCGGTAAGGGAGTAAGCCGTATAGGAGAACAGGAAAATGCTCTGGTACAGTCTGTAGATTTATATGCCACCATTTTGGAACTGGCAGGTGTAGAACTAGACGGAGGGCTTCACAACAGCTTAAGCATAAAGCCCTTATTGACTGGCCAGGAATTTTCTTCAAGACCTTACGCTTATACAGAAAATGTGGAAGAATGGGCCATTAGAAATGACCGTTATAAACTGATCAATTTTAACAATGGTACACAAGAGTTTTATGACCTACAGGAAGATCCGCTAGAGAATGAGAATCTGATCTCAACTCTTAGTCAAGAACAGTCTGATATTCTTAATGAACTTGAAGCTGAGGCTACTGTGATCAGAAATGGATGGAGTTGTCAGGACAACATTCTGAATGGAAATGAGAGCGAAATAGACGTATGTGAGTCTGCTAATTGTGCAAATGATAATAGTACCAGTGATACCAACATAGGTTGTTGTGCCAACCCTGAAATCCCTTCAGTCTATGAAGAGGAAATCATTAACGGTACCAGGCAGATAAACACCAATAATTTCCCTCCACACGATTATTGCTTCAATGCAGATAATCCTGACCAAATCCCCCAACCTATCAATTATGAGTTTGAAGTTCCCGCTATCCCCAGCATTGCGGGTAGCCCTACTTCTATCCTGAATAATAATAATCGCCCAAATCAATATTATGGGGTAGCCTTAAGTGGTGTACTCATGGCCCCTGCACCTGCTTTGCCTTTCATCTTTGAAAACCCTAATACGGGAGAGCTTAACTGGGATTGGGTCTTCGAGCCTACCAATAATCAAGGAGATGGGAGAGATAAGGTAGGACTTGACTGCGCCTCAGCACATACAGGAGGTCAGGGCTATCATTACCATGGAAATATGTTTGCATATGCAGAAACACTCTTTCCAGGTATTTCCACAACTACCACGCCCCCTTTAAGTCCTCTTCAGGTGGGATGGGCCTCAGATGGCTATCCTATCCTTTATAGATTCGGTCCAGACGTGAATGGTGATCTGAAGCTGCTTCAACCAGGATATCAGCTAAAGTCAGGAGATAGACCGGGCGACGGTATTGCAGCCCCCTGTGGTCCCTATAATGGGAAATACACGAATGACTATGAGTATATTCCTGGCCTGGGGGACCTGGACGAGTGCAACGGCGTAGCAAGGGACATTACCCTTATTACCCCAAGTGGATCAGAGCAGTTCGACTATTTCTATGTAGTTACGGATTCATTTCCCCAGATAGGAAGATGTTTGGTAGGAACGCCTGATATTTCTTTTGATAATAGCAACAGAGGGACAGCGGTAAGTATACTCCCTACCAATGAAAATGAATTTAACCTATCTTTGATACCTAATCCGGTAGAGGACCAACTAACCATTTCCTTTATGCCTTCATCAGACATCATCTATCGGATTGAGTTAATGGATATGCAGGGGAGAACATTGTTACGGGAGAAAGCCTTGATTCAGCAAACTAACGAGCCATGGGAAACGTATCTTTCCCTAAGTGAATACCCCGCAGGAACCTACCTGATCAAAGTCAGTTCAGGTAATAGAAGCCAAACTCAAACGTTGATAAAGCAATGATAGCTACGTTTTTTCTCGCCTTGACATTTATTTTCGCTCCGACACATGATATGTCTGTGGCCATCTATGAACTTGAGGTTCAGGAAGCCAACATTCTGCTGGAGGCCACATTCGACAAAGAAAACATGGAGGAGGCTATTCGAAAGGAATACGGTGAAGAAGCTTCTCCTGATTTAGTGGCCAGTTACCTTGTTAAGCACAGTAGCTGGGTAGCTAATAAAAAACGCTTAGATATCAATACGATATCAGTAACCCATGACCGCCAATTCTTTAATCTTAAGGCAGAACTTCCCTTTACATCTGAAGCATTATCTACCTTTCAGATCCGCAACACAGTTCTCTTCAATGAGGTAGATAATCATTCAAATATTGTATTCATTAACTATAAAGGGAAAGAAAAAGTCTATAAGCTTACTTCGAGAAAATCAGGTATACTAGTAGAGTGGTAAATCCTTATCTCACGACGGTAACACTGCCTGAACGAGAAAAAAGCTTATTATATGATGGATGTGTTCCCCGGAACCGGATTAGGTATACATATACGCCTTCCGGTACATCCTCCTCTTTGAAGGTTCCATCCCAGTAGACCTCGGGATCATCAGACTCATAAATAGTCCTTCCCCATCTGTTAAAGATTTGAATGGAGAAATCTTGATAATAATCCCCATCATATGTAAAGGTATCATTCTCCCCATCTCCATTAGGCGTAAATACATTGGGGATGTAAAACAGAGGTGGACAGTTATCCACTATGGCTATGCTATCTATGACGCTACAGCTAAATTCATTGAATACCTCCACATAGTAAATAGCCGAATCATTGGCGCGTATGGTTCTATCTGTAGAGCCATTATACTCCCAGAGGTAATCAGTATGTTCGCCAGCATCCAGCTGAACTCCTTCCTCACGGTAGACACAGTTGATAATTTCATCGTAGATGTTGCTTTCCGGTAATGGATGAAATGAGACTGTCGTGCTATCCCAGTAGGTACAGCCTTCATACACATACTCCAGTGAATATTTTCCTTCTTTTCTAATCCCGATAACCAACCCATTTCCTATCTGAGTTCCGAGAGAGTCTCTCCAACTTACCGTTAGTAAGTCATTATTAATGTTGGGGGCACTGGCATCCAGTTCCAGTACATCCCCATCACATACAGGTTCATGCGTTAGGTCTATCTGAGGTTCTGGAATGACTGCAAGCATACTTTCCAGAGAATTCTCACAGCCCTCATCATCCATGATTTCTACCCCATAAGAAATATCTTCCGTAGCCAAATAGACCCATTGAGTAGAGTCCCTTGAAAAATCTGGTATCCATGTTATTTGCTGGATAGGGTGATTGCTGGAAGCAGTGATGATCACAGAATCTCCTTCACAAGCCTGGTTAGGTCCAGCCAGGAAAATCTCAGGTAAAGGAAACACCAATACCGCCGTCCTGTCAGAAGAAGAACAGCCTGTAAGTGGATAGGTTACTTCTACTGAATACGTCCCTGAAGTAGTTACGATGATAGAAGAGGAAGTATCTCCGGTAGACCATTGGTAGACGGCTCCTTCAGTTTCTGCATCTATCAGCATCTGCTCTCCAAAACAAAAACTGCTGTCTTCCGGTAAATCCAGTATTGGGATGGGGAATACCTCAATAGTATCTGTGATGGTCACGCTGCAAACGCCACTACTATCTTTGAGAATGAGAGAAGGGAAATTCACATTAGCTTCAGAGTATTTGTGAGAAACCGTCTTCCCTACTCCAATTTCTCCATCACCAAAGTCCCATGTATAGGAACCTGCATTAGGAGAACTAGCCGTAAAGCTGATCGATTCTCCTACACATATCTGATCACCCGAGATCTCAAAGCCACCTTCTACCCCCGTAAGTTGAATCAGGTTAGGGATAAATAAGGAGTCCTGACAACCCAGGCTATCTGTAACTGTCAGACTTACATCATAGTTATCTGGTTGAGAGAATATCCTAGCAGGATTCTGTAGCGTCGAACTCACGCCATCACTAAAGGTCCAGTCCCATTTCACAATACTTGATTTACCTATGAGACTGGTATCCTCAAAGTTGACCAACAAGGGCGGACAGATAGCCTCCGTAGGACTAGCCTGGAAAGCAGCCAAAGGCCTCCTGATCTCTACTGAAAGAGGCTCGGTAATGGTAGTTGTACAACCAATGCTGTCCCTTACAGTCAAAATTATTTCATAGTCCTGCCCCTCTGGAAAAAAGAGGGTTTGCCTAAAGGGCTTTGAGGGTCCAGGTAAAATGCCGGGTATGTTCCATTCATAGGAAAGGGGACTGATCCCCACGCTATCTCCTGAAAGAGCTTCCAGAAATACACTATCTCCCTCACAAAGTGAGACCTTCCCCAGCTCCCATGCGGGAACTGGTTTGGAAATCAACACCCATACAGTATCTCTATCAGCACAACCTACATCATCCACGAGTTCTAGTATAACAGGCACCTTAGCTCTCGTGGAACTGTCCAGTTCAGCTAAGGCATTAATGGTATGCGTAAGCTGAGGGGTCTTATCCTCAAAAACGGTCCCATCAGGTAGTATCCACTTCTTAGACAGAATGTTACCAGTAGAGACCGACCGATCCGTTAAGCTTAGACTAAGTGGTAAACAGCCTGCTTCCTTATCCGCTTCTAAGATGGCTTGGGTACCTGTAACCCGTATGGCATCTTCTCTGGTAATGGTATCCCTACATCCGGGTGCACCTTCCACAATGAGGCTGATATCATAGGAGCCTAATTCTTCCAGGAGAAAAACAGGATTATTATCTGTGGACTGATAACCTCCACTAAGGGCCCATTCTATTTCAGAAACATTATTCTCAGGTCCATCAAAGGTTACCAGTAAGGGAGAGCATCCTTCCTCAGGGTCGAATACGAAGGTGGTGTCTGCTTGCACCTTGATTTGGAGAAACTGCTCCCCACTTACCCTACAGGAACACCCATTATCAAAATTCCAGGTGGTAACTGTTAGCCAGTAAGCACCTGTATCCGGGTAGGTGATGCAGGGATAAAACTCATTAGAGGTAGTCCCTGCCGGATCTCCAAACTCCCAGACCACACTGTCTATATAGGCCGTATCCAACAGGAACAACACCATAGAAGTATCGAAGCAGATGGGTTCTCCAGGCACAAAATTGCTCTTACACTGAAAGGTATCTATGCCTGCTGAACCATAAGGAGGGCGTAACATAGTCCAGTCTATCAGCTCAAATTTGTCCACGCAACCATTATTGTAGGCATAGAAATCTGTACTTACATACTGACCAGAGTCCCTGAAAACAGGTACAGTAGATCCAAAATCCCAGTTTCCGTTACTTGTATCATTTACCTCGAACCCATCCCAGTCTCCAGTAGTCACTTCATACCATACATAATCATGCGTACCGGGAGCAGTCGTATTCTGAAACAAGGTATTGGCACTGCAGCATTGCAGAAGAGGGTATCCCGTTGTGTCTAGTAAGGCTTCAGGTCTTTCTCCCGCTATGATGCAGGTATCACAACTGGTAGTAGCAGTACAGCCATCTTCTGTGGTAACCGTCAGACTGACACTAAACTTACCCTCTGTTAGATAGGTATGTATGGCTTGGGGGTCTCCACTCTGTAGGAGCTCATTCCCATCTCCAAAAGTCCAGTCCCTGGACACAATGGGGGTAGGGCTAGTGCTCTGATCCTGAAAGGTAATTTCAAGTGGTAAACATCCCCCTTGTATGGGCGTATCATCCCTCCCATCCCACATAGGCGGATAAAAGACAAAATCTCTTAGGTTGTGTGAAAACCGGGGAACCAAGGTACCTACCCGAATCAGATTAGGTTCTGAAGCCGTGAGTTTACATCCGTCTGCTGTTTCCAGGCTTAGACTGACAGTATAATTACCTGCTTTAGTGTAAGTATGTGTAGGGGTAGCTTCATTGCTGGTAGTTCCATCTCCGAATTTCCAATTCCATGTGGCAGCATCTTGAACATTGGACTGGAACTGAGTAGTGAAGGGAAGCTGGCAAGAGGAGGTTTCTGTGGGAAGAATTTCAACAGTTCCCAAATCCCGGATGCTGATGGGAGTAGGAAGGAGGAATTCTTTCTCGCAGCTATTTTCTCCGTAAATCACCCTTACAGATGGCGTAAATTCTCCTTCTGTAGTGTAGGAATGCGAAGGAGAAAGCAAAAGCGCATCATTAGCAGCTCCTCCTAGTTGGGTCCCATCTCCAAAATCCCAGAATATTTCTGTGGCTCCTTCGAAGCCTTGGCTACTGAATTGTATGGTAGTCGGTGCACAACCTGTGGTTTGGCTCGCATCAAAAGAAGGCGTTGGGTCCTGCACCCGAAACATGTCAGCCACCTGAGAAGAGAATGTACAATTGGTAGTGGGATCTGTAACGGTAAGGGAAACGGTAAAGGTCCCATTTTGCTGATACGTATGGAGCGGATTTCTTTCCGCAGAAGTATTGCCATCTCCAAAGTTCCATAAGAACTGAAGAACTGCCGGACTAGCTGCTGGAAGTTGTGCCGTAAGATCTACCTGATAGGGGGAAGTACAGGAAAATCTTTTGCTGGCAGACTGAATGACAGGCGTGAGGTCAGGATATGAGGTGATGAAGTTGGGTTTAACAACATCATCCTGACAGCCATTCTGGTCCTTTATGATAAGAGAAACTGTATAGGTTCCTTGTGAATAAGCATGGGTGGTATTTGACTCGATAGCGCTTTTCCCATCTCCAAAGTCCCATACCCAGTCAGTAATAGGAGCATCCGCGGCCGTAGAACCATTGGTAAAGCTTACCTCCAAAGGTGGACAGCCGACGCTATCATTCACGGTGAAGGAGGCTACAGGATTGGCAAATACTCTCACCTGTTGCACCACTTCAACACTTGATACATTATTCGCATCTACTACAGTTAGCTTCACATTGAAGGTACCGGGAGAGGTATAAATAGCTCCGGGACTTTGCTGATCAGGTCCGGTACTGGTGTTCCCATTTCCGAAATCCCATAGGTAGGTAAGGGGAGCTACACCTGTGGATGCAGAGGCGTCAAAACTGACCACCAAAGGACTACAGCCTGAATTTTCCGAGAGGGTAAAGGCTGCCTGTTGAGCATGTAAGAAATGCGTTAGCAAGGAAATTCCTACCAAAAGTGATAGATGTAAGAATTTCATGGGCTGATACAATGCGAGCTTTTCACTACAGAACTCACATAAATATACAGGCTAAATAAGTCTTACATATTGAGGGACTTGTAATGAGAAAAGCATTTCGATCTTTAAATTGACTATTTATTCAACCTTTCATTCTCACAAGCAAGGTCTACCCTATTCTGAGAAAAAAAGTGCATGTAAGGATTGAACTATAATACTTCCTTTTTCGCTTTTGGAGATCATGAAAAGGTTCAAATAAGTTGTATATACAACCTTCATTTGTTACCATTGTCAAAAAGAGCATGAATCACTGGATGAGAATGAGTCTTTGGTACCCTACCATTGTCCTTAGTTTTGCCGGGTTAGGGCTTTTACTATTTCCTGCCCTGATGCAAGGCGTACTATTCTCTTCGAAAATCTACTCTCAGGAAATCGTACAATTTGCCGGTATGTTTATGATGGTGTTAAGTGTATTTGTCTACATGACCATCAGGCTTGAGGTTACAGCCATTTACCCTATTACTATGTACTTACGATTATTTATGACTGTCTGCCTTTCTTATTTCTATCTGAGTTCACAAAATCCCCTTTTCCTTATGGTCATTATCATTCTCATCATAGGATTAGGCCTCAGTTTCTTGGGTATCCTGATGGATAGGAAAGTCAACTCATCCGCTTAACTGTACCCTCATCAGAAAACCTTCCTTTTCATCATGATTTCCTGATTACTCTTGGAATAAATCTTTTCTTAGGGATATGGGGAATTATATACAATCACTCAGAAGTCTGATTGGCCATCGTAAGTTTATCCATCCGGCCGCCCGTATTCTCATAGAGAATGAGAAGGGAGAGATACTGCGATCAAGCCCCATAGGTCATTGTCCTTTCTCCTGATCAGCAGTATCTCTCCCT
>JBCBKZ010000134.1:0-10223 GCA_038520955.1 Bacteroidota bacterium
GGTTATCAGGCTTATTGGTTATCCCTAATGGTGAACTTGTCAATTATGTCCATATGGGTTATGCCTCTACTTACAGCAACTATATATTACTGGAATTAGATAAAGGGAATTTAACAGATGAAAAAATATTTGGGTATAAGGAGTATGAAAAATTTAAAGCCCAACAGTTTGACGCCTTTAAGCTAACTGAAGATTACCAAAAAATCAGAGAGGAACTCCTAGCTGAGGGTAGTTCAGAAAATGAAATTGACGATTTTTTGCGCATTTACATTATCAGTTATACATCCAAAATCTTAGAGAAGCAGGAGGAGTAATCTTTTTGAAAGATCTTCCTCCTATTATTTCTATTCTTCAATAGCAGGCCTCCACAAAGGTCCTACTCCTGCCAGCAGCACCAGCACATTGAAAAAGACATTCGATGCATTTCCGGAAGTGATGGAACCAGCGGAATCCAGGAAAAACCAGCTTAATAGTCCAAAGAGTACTGCCTTTCTTACAGCCTCGGGCGCATGATCATATACCCATTTTGATAACAGCCAGATGGTAACTCCCCATCCCAATAAGAATCCGCCGGTAAGGGCTGACAGAAAACGGGTATCTGGAGACTCAAAGGTGGTCATCCCATCTAAGGGCCAGCTCAGTATATCCATGGTAAGCCTGGCAGGCTCCATAGTGGCAACCATAGTACCCAGAAAGAATACAGGTCCGAAAGAACCCACTACTATGGCAGTGATCTTCAACCAGTATTTGTGGAAGCTTTGAGTTCTCCATTTGCTTACTTGTGATGTTGTGCTCATAACGCTTTGATTAAGGTGATGAGACAAGTATACAGGAGATTCAAAAAGCCTCATAGACGGAAGCGTACAATGGGGAAGAGGAAAATCAGCTTTACTTGAGGTTCTCAAAGGCTTCTAATTCTTCTATGGTGAACGCTGGTTCAGATGCAATCAATTCATCTGCCATATAGTCCTCCGCTAAATGCTCAGTACTAACTAATTTATTCAGGATGACAACTATCCCCTTATCCAACCAATTCTTATTCTGCACACTGACTCTTTGGGCCATCCATTCCATAAGAAGGGTAGCATATGCAGCCAGTCCATATTTCCATTTCTTATTCATGCGCAGTCAATTTGTTGAGTCTACAAGGAATTCCTTTAAAGTGTGGGATTCCCTGTTCCCTATCCAGGAAGTCGCTGGTATCAGGGCATAGCTGGGCATCTGACAGTTTCCAGGCTGAGGAGAGGTGCTCCTTTCCTTCCGCTGATTCAGGTTTCCACCAGCCATGTGGGATGCGGATGAGTCCTTTGGGCATATCATCTCGTATGGCCGCTATCATGCTGACTTTCCCTTGAATGCTTTCTATTTCCACCCATTCGCCCTGTTCTATCTGATAGGTTCTGGCATCGGATTCCGAGATGAACATATTGGGTTCCGGTTGTTTCTTCCTAAGTTCTGGAATATGCCTATGTCCTGTTTGAAAGAAAGAATCTTCCCTAACACCTGTAAATAGCTTCAAAGGAAATCCTTCCGGAGCGGGAGGGTCTTCTTTAAAATATGGCAGAGGATCAAATCCAAGGTCGTCCAGAATGGTACTGTACAGTTCCACCTTTCCTGTAGGCGTAGCGAACCCCGTCTCTTCATACTTTTTAAACTTAGCTTTAGGAATATGAAGCTCATATTTCTCGCAAAATTCCTGAAAACTCATTCCTGATTTAGAAAGGCGATAATCATAAAATTCTTCGATTGTCTCCCATGGGAAGTATTCCATGAAGCCCATTCGGTTACCCAAATCAGACCAGAATTCAAATGTACTTCTACATTCTCCAGGTGGCTGCATAGCTTGCTCTGAGGGCCTAAGCATGGAATGCCATTCAAAATAATCGAAAAGGTTAGGGCGCTCTAACCAGCTATCTCCTGGAAGAATATAGTCTGCCAGTTGAGCAGTAGGCGTTTTCATGTGTTCCTGCACTACTATTAGGTCCTGGTTCATCATAGCCTCGTATATCAACTGCATGTTAGCGTAGCTCATCAAGGCATTATTTCCCAACACAAAGAAGGCCTTAACCGGATAGGGGTCTTCAAATGCCATGGCACGGAAAGTGGCAGAAGGATTGGCCATATAGCTCCCCATGACTATATCAGCGTAAGCTTGCCCCCACACTCTTTCTGTGGGTTCTTTCAGAGGCGCTGTACCTCTGTAAGTAAAGGCAGGATGTTTATCACTTCCCAACTGCTTATCTTTTTGGGCTTGGGGGATGACATCATGCATACAGATCTCGGATTGCGGAATTAGCATTGGGTTATACCCATGAAAGCGTTCTCCGCCGGGTACATCTATATAGCCACAAATGGCTCTCAGGCTTGCTTGTAATCGGATGGCAGAAGTACTGTTTCGCTGTTGATCTGTAATGGGTGTCCAGGGAATAATGGAGGGCCCATGGGTCGCATATATCTTTGCCGCCTCATAAATTAAGTCCGCGCTTACCCCCGTTATTTCAGCCACTCTCTCGATCGGATATTCTCTAAGTCTTTCCCTCAACTGCTCAAATCCGTGGGTATACTTTTTCACAAACTCTTTATCGTACCACTCATTTTCAATGATGATGTTTAACCAACCCATCATCATGACAGTGTCTGTGCCTACTTTTAGCGGCAGCCATAGATCTGCTTTCTCGGCATTCTCACTTCGCCTGGGATCCAGTACGATGAGTTTCGCACCTCTTTGTTGAGCGGCTCTAATGTATTGATAGACGGGTACCCAACTGTGCCTCCTTGGATTATGCCCCATTAAGACGATGCAGTTAGTAAGCTGGAAGTCTGGAAAGGGATACCAGCCATACACCATTCTGTTAATGGCGGCAGTATTGCCCATGCATAATGCTACCCCGCTTATCCAGTTAGGGGAACCCAACAGATTCATGAACCTCCGGCCTAGTCCCATATCCGTTGAGGTGTTCCACATACTGGTAGAAACGGCAAAGGCTTCCGGGCCATACTTATGGACAATACTTTTAAGCCGAGAAGAAATATCCTCCATAGCCTCCTCCCAACTCACTCTCTCCCATTTCCCACTTCCCCTTTCTCCCACTCGTTTCAAAGGATACCTTATTCTGTCAGGATGTGCAAACCCCTTAGGAGCATATACTCCTTTCATACAGATATGTCCTTTAAATAGGGGATTATCTGACTGGCTAACCTTGACAACTCTACCGTCTTTAACATGCGCTTTCACGGAACAGGAAACATCACAACTTGCGCAAATAACCTTCTTAACACTTTCTTTTACTGTAGCCATCATTGTTCTTTTCAGGAGGATGAAGAAACATAATGACAGAAAGTAGGTGCTTCGTTTGTTAAAAGTATGGACGCCACCGTCCATACCACCATAACGTCTTATCCTTTAGAGGCACTTTTTATTTTGTCAATGGTGGAGCTAAGGCTTTTTAAGTACTCATGAAACCATTGGTAGGAAAGGTTTTCATCTGAAACCTGTAAAAAGAAGTTATCTACTAAGAGATGGAAAATGAGTTTCCCAAGTTCTGATTGAGGTTCCAGCCCAATCATGAGATTCCACTTATCTATAAAACTGCCAGATATCCTATCAAATGACTGCTCAAAACATTCTTTGAAGAGGGGATTTTGAAAATGTAACCTTAATTGCTTGTTAAATAGGAGGTCATCTTTTGTGTCTACAATTAGGTTGATGACATCCGGATCCATGCTGGTACACTTCTCTCCCCTACAGGCAATCTCATCTGCCCTTTCAATATGGTAAGCCAAGAGGTCAGCCTGAAACAGTTCCAGATCACCAAAGTAGTAATAGAAAGAAGACTTACTTTTCTTAAGGTTTTTGGCCAGCTGTTCTACATTCAGTCCTTCCGGTCCTTTACGTCCAAAAGCAAAGTATCCTTCTTGTATCCATATCCGTTTACTTTCCGTCACAGATGGAGTTTTATGGTACTTTCGTTTATCACCATTGAGATGAGGTCCCTTTTAAGTTATGCTTACTGAGGGTTTCTGCCAAGCATCAACCCAGGATTTACGCCAATTTTGAGAGTACTATCTCACCTCCAGCTTAGCGAACACAGGTACGTGATCAGAAATTCCTCTGGCTTGTTTGAGTTTCCTGCAAGATGGGACAAAGTCTATTCTCCCTGACTTCCTGAGTAGCATATGATAGGAGGAGAAATATACATTGTCAATGGAGTGGTTAAAGTAGTTCCCTCTTTTGCACTTACGCTTTAGGGTGGTTGGAATATTCTCCAAAGCTGATAAGAAGCCTTTCCGATAGAGCTTTCGCCACACCTCATGCTTCTCGTCCAGGTTGAAGTCCCCAGCTATGATGAAACTTCTACTTCCTAATTTCTCTACATAGTCTATAAAGTACTGTACCTCCTCTTCCGGCTTTTGGTCAAACCTCCTTGCGTGAAAATTAATGAGATGGAAGAAGGTACTCTTTCGTCCCTTTTTCACTCTGAATTTAGCCAGAAAGGGTTCTCTGTAGATCTTATCTGCCAATTCCCTGTCCAGGTAAGGGCTGCCTACCAGATCCAGCTTTGAAGGTTTCCAGAGAATGGCGTAACGTTCGCTGATGTAGCTGGAAGGACTTTTGGTAGGCAGACTCACCCGGTAGTCCCACCTGCTCCCAGATCTATTAAGTTCGTCTGCGATTCTGGCTACAGCCTGAGCTCCTGCGGGATCTTTCCCAACTACTTCCTGAATAGCTACCAAGTCGTGTTCCTTGAGAATATCCGCCATGATCTTGATCTCAGCATCA
Source organism: Bacteroidota bacterium (assembly GCA_038520955.1). Classification (GTDB taxonomy): domain Bacteria; phylum Bacteroidota; class Bacteroidia; order J057; family J057; genus JBCBKZ01. Next base: position 4,781 of record JBCBKZ010000134.1, read on the forward strand.
TCCTTGGTTCTCCCCAGGTTTTGGATGTTCCAACTAACGACAGAGAAGGACTGAGAAACAAGTAGCGCGAATTGAAGACTGAAAGTTAGGAAGAGCAAGGAGATGCGGGTCATAGTGGATAAGGGTGGTTAGGGATAGCCTTTTGCAAAGATAGGGTTAAAGTCAGTGCTTCGATAGATACCGGGTGACCCCAAGTCCATCTACAAAGGCCCTCCGGTATTACAAATTCCATTATCTATCCTACTACTTTATCCGCATGGCGCCATGGGTGTTGATGGTGGAGATATAACGCTCACATCCTATGCCCACATCCTTGAATACGAATTGCATGGCGATGGCTACCTTAAAGGCAGTTTCATCTCCTCTACAAAGGGCAAATACGGCAGGACCTGCTCCTGAAATGCTACAGCCCAAAGCACCTGCATTGATAGCGGCTTGTTTTACTTCATAGAAATGGGGAATGAGTTTAGATCTATACGGTTCTGCGATCACATCCTGGAGAGAACGGCCAATGAGTTCGTAGTCAGACTTCATTAAGCCAGCTACCATTCCTCCCAGGTTCCCCCATTGAGTTACAGCATCCTTCATGGGAATTTCTTTCCGGAGAATGTTACGTGCTTCTACTGTGAGTATCTGCAAATCTGGTAGGACTACAGCTGCATACAATTCTTCCGGTACATCCAGGTTTACCGTATCCAGGTCCTTATTGGAACGTACAAGGAGAATCCCTCCTAGCAGGCAGGGCCCTACGTTATCCGCGTGTATGGCACCTCCACTGGCTATAGCTTCCCCTTCCAGAGCAAATGGAAGCAGTTCTTCCCTACTAAGGGGTCTGCCCATGAGTTCGTTTACTGCCAGCGCACCTGCCACAGCACTACAGGCAGAAGAACCCATCCCAGAACCTATAGGTATGCCTTTGTATATTTCCATCTCTATGCCTTGCACCACATTGAGGTGTTCCATCAGCCTTAGCGCGGCTACTCCGGCTGTATTCTTTTCAGCTTCCTTAGGAAGCTTTCCTCCATCTCCTTCAATTTTGCTGATGGTCAGCCCAGGCTTAGAACTAAACCTGGCAATGATATCATCTCCTGGTCTCTGGATAGCAAATCCCAGTGTATCAAAACCACAGGCTACGTTAGCTACGGTAGCCGGGGCAAACACATGTACTTCGTTTCTCATATCTAATTCTGTCATGCTTAGGAGAGGAAATAACCGATTCTCAGGATTTCAGCAAATACGCCCGCAGCGGTAACTTCTGCTCCCGCCCCGGGTCCTTTTATTACCAGTGGGCACTCCTTATATCTTTCTGTTGTAAACACAATCATATTCTCACTGCCGGAAAGGTTGAAGAAAGGATTGGTTACCCCTACCTTCTGTAGCTTAATGTATGCCTCTCCCCCTTCAAGGGTAGCAATAAACCTAAGTTTCTGGCCGTCATTGGCAGCATCTTCTCTCATCTGATCGAGCTGCTCATCTACCTTCCTGAGTTCCTCAAAGAATCCCTCCACCGACTTGGGCTTCCAAACAGATTCAGGCAGTATGCTCGCTATGCTGATATCACTCCCTTCAAGGGGCCTACCTGATTCACGGGCGAGGATGGTCAGTTTTCGGGCAACATCTGAGCCGCTCAAGTCTTCCCTGGGATCTGGTTCTGTATAGCCCTTCTCCTTAGCTTCTGCTACTACCTCGCTAAAAGGAATGGACCCATCAAAGGAGTTGAAGATGTAGGACAGAGAACCTGACAATACACCTTCAATCTTAAGAATTTTATCTCCAGAGTTTACCAAGTCGTTAATGGTGGTGATAACCGGAAGGCCTGCCCCTACATTGGTTTCATAGAGGAATTTCACCCCACGCTTATCTGCTATTCCCTTTAGGGCTTTATAGTCTTCATACTTGCTGGAAGTCGCTACTTTGTTAGGGGTAGAGATAGATATGGAGGCATCCAGAATCTCGTCATAGTATTTGATGATCTCAGAATTAGCCGTATTATCTATGAACACACTGTTAGGGAGGTTCATATCAATCATCTTCTTTACAAAGGCCTGTATTTCCATTTTCTCATCAGAGGCGTCTAACTGATCTTTCCAGGAAGAAAGCGCAATTCCGTCCTCATCAAACTTCATCTTGCGGCTATTGGCCAATGCCACCACATTAAATTCCACATACTGGGATTCACGGAGGAAGTCAGCCTGATTTTCAAACTGCTTCAGGAGGGTACTGCCAATGAGTCCTACTCCTATCACGAAGAGGTTAAGCGTATATGCCTCAGATAGGAAGAAGTTATCATGGATAGCACTTAGGGCCTTAGCCTCATCCTCACTCTTAACGATGACGGAGATATTTCTTTCCGATGCTCCCTGAGCAGTCAGAATAACATTCACCCCATTCTTTCCTAAGGCCTCAAAGAGTCTGGCTGAGATGCCTGGGCGGGACTTCATATTGTCACCTATGATGGCTACCACAGAAAGGTCATCTATGATTTTGACAGGCGCTATGAGGCCCGCATTAATTTCCAGGTTAAATTCTTCCTCTATAACAGACTGCGTTCTTTTAGCTTCTGATGGCTCTACCGCAAAACAGATGGAGTGCTCAGAAGACCCCTGCGTAATGAGAATGGCATTAATACCTTCACTAGCCAAGACGGTGAATAATCTGGCAGCTGCAGATGAAGCTCCGAAGATTCCACTCCCCTCAAAGGTCACCAAAGACACATTAGGGATAGAAGAAATTCCTTTTACCGTATAGTCCTCACTCGCAATAGCATTGCTGATGAGCGTCCCTTCTGCTTCCGGTTCAAAAGAGTTCTTTATTCTGATGGGGATATTTTTCTCCAGAGCCGGCACTATGGTAGGTGGGTAGATCACCCTGGCTCCAAAGTGAGACATTTCCATGGCCTCCGCATAGGTCATGGTAGATACAGGGAAGGCCTTCTTCACCTTCCTTGGATCGGCAGTTAATACCCCATTTACATCCGTGTAAATGATAATTTCTTCCGCTTCCAGAGCTGCTCCTAAAATAGAAGCCGTATAATCTGATCCGCCTCTTCCTAATGTGGTAGGAAAACCTTGAGGAGAAGATGCCAGGAAACCCGTTACAATAGGTACGCCTTTAGCCTCTTTCCACATTTTCTGAATATTGGCGTAGGTTTCCTCCTTGAAGACTTTCGCCCTGCCGTAACTGTCATTGGTTTTAATGACTTTACGCGCGTCTATATAGGAAGCTTCGGTCCCTATTTGCTTGAGGACTTCTGCCAATATGAAGGCTGAACTTCTTTCTCCAAAACTGAGAATATAATCCAGCGTTCTGGCCGTAAGTTCGCGCGTGAGATAGACACCTTGAAGGAGGTTACTCAATTCGATTTGTCCTTCTACAATTTCATTGAGAATGGCCGGATGCTTGTCATAATCGATGAGTTGGTTTACGACCTCTCTGTGTCGGGTAGAGAAGGCCTCCTGAGAAAGCTTGTAAGAACTATCTCCTCCGGCAGCTGTTTTACCCATGCGAATGAGCAGGTCGGTAGCGCCACCAAGTGCAGATACAGCCACAGCTACTTTTTCGCCGGCCTTTACGTAGGATTGGATGATGTTGGCTACGTTGCTGATTCTTTCGTGATTGGCAACAGATGAGCCCCCAAATTTCAATATTTTCATTCCAGAACTGGATTAGATTAAGCGGCCTCAAAGATAGAAGCATTTAGGGAAAATGCATATTGAAGAAAGGGAAATGTGTGAGGGGATGGGAAAGTGTAGTTTAGGAAGGAAAAATTGAGATAGTTGTGTACTCTTCTTTTAATCTACCCTGGTCAGCTTGATCAACTATGATAAATGATTTCTTATTGCCTAACTCCTCTTCAATGGCCTCATAGAGATATGATTAAATCATTCATGAATACTTGAGTTACTTCTAATCTTATATAACTAAAGTCGATACCTCCTATTAGGTATCAATAGCTGCAGTTTTCTTCTTTTCTTGATCTGCTTACGATTCTCTTTGGTCGAGATATTCTAACTAAGGTGAATAGGGCCTTCCTAGAGGTTTGTAATTTTGTATCCAACTGGATACATTTACGTATGTACTTTATTGAAAAGACCCATGTTTTTGATAAGTGGTTTAGGAAACTTAAAGACAGAAGAGCAAAAGCTAAAATTCTTTTTAGGATTCAACGAATAGAAGAAGGTGGGAATTTCGGAGATGTCAGACCAGTAGGTGAAGGATTAAGTGAATTAAGAATTCATTATGGCAAGGGATATAGAGTTTACCTAAAAGAACATAATGGGAAATGGGTTCTTCTCTTAGCTGGAGGAGATAAATCTACTCAAAGGGAGGATATCGAAAAGGCAAAAGATCTTTGGAAAGAGTACATGAGAGACAAAGAATAACTATGGACACAACAAAATTTAATGTAGCTGATTATCTCGATGATGATGACATGATTCGGGAGTATTTAACTTCTGTCCTTGAAGAAGGCGATGCAAATGATATCATCGTAGCTTTAGGACATATTGCTAAGGCAATAGGAATGTCAAAGATTGCTGAGGAAACTGGTATGAGTCGACCAAGTCTATACAAGGCTTTGTCTGATAACTCAAAACCCCAATTTGATACTATCCTTAAGGTGTTAAGAGCCGTTGGAGGTAATTTAACCTTAAAGATGGCTTAATAATCAACCCTCTTACTTTTAAAACTTCTTCTGTTCACAGCATTTATAGGCCGCATGGAAGAAGCCAGAGTCTTTATCCAGAATAATATTTTTAACATACTGAAGCCCAGCATGGGTATGCCGGGCTTCACCTATACTTCTTCTTCCATCAAATAAGGTCATGGATAAACATCCCTTTTCGATGGAAGATTTCTCTTATTACAAGCTAAACAAACTATAGGCTATGGAAAGCTGGAAGGTTCTGTTTTGAAACTCGAAGTCTTCCCCTTCTATGGGTGCTCCTAAGGTATTGGTAAACTCTATATCTGTGGCTACTGAAGATAAACCATGGGTGTACCTCCCACCCACGCTGATTTTATCTGTAATGCCATAAGTAAGTCCGAATGCTAACCCAAAATCAAATTCATTATTTCATATGTTCCCTACATCTATGGACTCCCCATCAAATTTTGTACTGGCTGAAAGTAGGTAGCCAAACTCCGGCCCTGCCTGAATGGTTAGCTTATCAAATACATTATACCCCAATAAAACAGGAATATTTAAGTAGCTAAGTTTTAGGTTACTGTAATCCGAATCAGGATTAGTAACGTCTTCCAAAATCTTAAATCCCTTATCAGAAAACAGTAACTCAGGACTGAGGGAGAATTTCTCTGACAAAGAGATGCTTGCAAATACACCCGCATGGTAGCCTAATCGATAATCAGAGCCATTATCAAACAGGTCGGTTACCACCACATTGTTGACATAATTAGCCCCTCCTTTGAGGCCAACTTCTACTTG
>JBCBKZ010000135.1:0-10121 GCA_038520955.1 Bacteroidota bacterium
GATTATTTCTTTCCAGTATTTCTTCTCAGGTTTATTTAGATTAACCTTAACCAGCCTATACTTAGGGGCATCTATATTGGTTAGAAAGTAAAGATCATTCTCCTCATTAGTGATAAAAGTAAACCTTGAAAAATAATCGCCCTGAATTAGCAGGGGAGCTTTTTTAGCTTGCTGGAGGTCTTTCACGTACACTTTTCCTCCACTGGTATTTTGTGCAGCATAGATAACTAAGTAGCGCTCATCTTCAGACTTCTCTGCACCTATATATCTGTTCGGCTGAGCTTCACCTCCGAAGATGAGCTGGTCCTCACTTTGAGGGGTTCCTAATTTGTGGAAGAGTAGCTTATGATATTGGGTTTTTCCTGATAGTTGGCTTCCCTCCTTAGGTTTGTCATAGCTACTGTAATAGTATCCCTCACTACCAATCCAGATAGGAGAAGAACTAAACTTTACGTTGATAAGGGTATCCTCAATTTCTTTTCTGGTATCAACCTCTATGGTGATGATTTTACGCCAATCTGCTCCTCCCTCACTAATCATATACGTGGCTAAATCTCCCTTTTTGTTAAAGGACAATCCTGCTAAAGCAGTGGTACCATCTTCCGAGAAAGTGTTCGGGTCAAGAAAAACCTCCGCTTCAGAATTATCGGCTCCGATCTTTTTACGGTACTGGACGGAGTGATTCTGAAGACCATCGTTTTTAGCGAAGTATTCGTATTCCCCTTCTTTGGAAGGTGGGGTATACTTTTCATAGTCCATGAGATTCTCCAGTCTGGCTTTTAGGTCATCCCTAAATTCGATCTCATCCAGGAAGCCAAAGGTTACCTTATTTTGAGCCTTTACCCATGTAGCGGTTTCTTCTGATCTGTCGTCCTCCAGCCACTGATAAGGATCAGCTACTTCAGTTTCATGATATACATCTACATGATCTATTTTGGGACTTTCTGGATAAGTGAGTTGGGAGGGCGTCTTTTCTATCTGGGTTTTACAACCAAGAATTAATACGAAAAGACCTAAAGAAAGACGGAATAACGGTTTCATGGTGTTACAGTTGACGGGTAGAAATTAGAATAGCAAGATTTAATATGGACCTAAGACTTTAAACTTAGACAACTGCTGGCAGGAAAGCCCGCAAGCAGTCATTTTCTCTAGAACAGAGAACTACGCTTTATAGTTCGGAATACAATCTGAAAATTTCTTGAAGGACTTATGATCTGTGGAGGATTGATGCTCACTAGGGTAGAATGGAGTCAGGTTACTTCAGACAATAACTCTTTTATCAGGTATAAGACCAGGTCATCATGTATGACTACTTCATCTAGGTAATTCAGAGAATACCCATCTTTGGTGAGTCCCTTACCATCGGGGATATAGCCTCTCTTTACATATAAAATTTGGGCAGGGCCATAGTCCGGCGTAATGCCAAAACCGATCCCTGCAAAACTGGAAACAGCCTGTATTCTTCTTTCTGCCTCATCCATTAACAGACTTCCTATTCCTTGTCTTTGGTATTTCTTTAGGACGTTGAAGTTTTTGATTTCCGGGATTCCCCTTTCTCTAAAATGAGCGTATGGAGATTCCCACTTAATGGTGAGAAATCCACAAAATTCTCCTTCATTTTCTGCTAGTACCACATCCCTTTCTCCAGACGAAATTTCCGGTAGATAGGCCTCAAATTGTGAAGAGGATTTTTTCCAACCTTGAGCATGAAAGGCCTCTGATATCTCTAGAGGATCTTTCTCTTGTAAGTCTCGAAGATGAATGCTAACCATAATATTAGAATGAGTCGCCTGCGTAAAAGCCTTGGAAAGGCAGGGAGAAATGTTACTCTTCTTTTCCCCAATGGATCTCTACAAAATAGGCACCTCTTTGGGTTCCATCAGGAGATGTCATAATAGAACTTAGGTCCAGCGGTCCTTTTTCAAAAGACATACTTCCTTCAAAAGCAGTTTGGGATTCATTAAGTGTTAAAGGAAAAGACTTGCCGCTAATGACTACTTCAGCTTTATCTACGGATATGGCTACTCCTCTCTCGAATGGCTTGCCTCCAGGTACTTCTTCTCCCATAGCTAAGGTATCTGCTATGGCTAATTGGGTATAAGGAGGCCATCTGTAGAGAGAAATATGATATTCTCCAGCTTGCTGAATATCGAGGGACCAATAGCCATTAGCTACATTTCCTTTTCTGATCATGTTCTGATGCCAGGGAGGTATTTCCTCAGCATGCCAATCATGAGCAGTAAGTAGGGTAGTCGGTTCTGCTTCGTTTCCTATCACAATTCTATTCTCATATTCCAGATCTGCCTGTAAGTCCAGCCACCATTGTTCATAGAAGCTGGAAAGCTCTTCTGCTTTCTGGGGATATTGCTCGATTAGGTTTTCAGTCTGGCCAGGGTCCTGGAATATGTCATATAGTTCCTCATCATTTACTAAGCGCCAATTATCCTGCATGACGCTGGTACGTTTCCATTTCTCTACCCATTCCTCTCTCTGAGTATCTGTAATGAGAATTCTCCCCTCTAGTTCTGACTGTTCTCCTCTTTCTATTAGTTCCTTTAAACTTGTCCCATCTATGGTTTCTTTAGGAGAAAGCTGAAGAAAATCAAGGATAGTAGGAAGTATATCTGTATAGCTGGTTAACTCATCAAATTCCGTTTTTGCTGCCTTGATGGAAGCTGGAAGTCTCATAAACAAAGGCACTCTGTGCCCTCCCTCATATTGGGAGACTTTCTTCCCGCGCATGCCTGCATTGTATCCTTTGATGACTCGCTGATCCTTATCCAGCTTGGCCCCTTGGGAAGTACCATTGTCAGTTAGAAAAAGCAGGAGGGTGTTCTCAAGCAGCTCTTCTTCTTCCAGATAGCTCATCAATTTGCCTATATTGTCATCCAGGTTCGTGATTTGTCCATAGAATGCGGGATGGGGGACATCCTGATTATCAGCATACATATCAATATAGGGCTGTGGGACATGATGAGGTCCATGAGGGGCATTGGTGCTGATGTAGCAGAAAAAGGGATTCTCAGCATTTGCCTGCGCATCTATATAGGAAATCGCATTCTCAAACCATACATCTGTACAATAGCCCTTAAAGCTTTCTGCTTCTCCATTTCTCCAATAGGTATCGTCAAAATAGTCATTTCCCCAGTAGTCAGGCGTTTGTCCCACACCCCCTCCTCCATGAATGAGGACTTCCTGAAATCCTCTATCCTGAGGCCGGAAGGGGTAGTTATCGCCCAGGTGCCACTTCCCAAAGATACCCGTATGGTAAGAAGCTTCAGTTAGGTAAGTAGGTAAGGTCTTGAAGCGAGTACTTAGAAAGGACCTCCCCAGTATGGTATGCCAGGTACCTGTTCTGTTACAATGGGTGCCGGACATAAGGCCCGCCCGGGTAGGGGCACAGGTAGTCCCCACATGGAAGTTGGTAAATCTAATGCTCTCGGCTGCCAGTTTGTCCAGGTTGGGGGTTTGTATCCACGGATTCCCATGAAATCCTATATCCCCATAGCCTTGATCATCTGTGAGGATCATAATGACGTTAATAGGCTTTTCTTCCTGAACCTTTTCGGTACAGCCAGATAAGATAATGGATCCAATAAGGACTGAGGAAAAAATGATTGCTCTCATGTCTAAAGAGAGTCCTGGAAAAGAAAGTAGATACTATCCCGATTTAATTACGGTAGGTTAGTTTCATGAGCCCACCAATTATTGACTCGGAAAAAATATGTGATCCTATGTAGGGGTGGATTTATCCGCCCTTTGAAGCATACGGCAGCTCAAGTAGCTGGTCCATTTTACTTTGAGCCCACTATTTCCATGGTAAGAAGCGGGGTAAACTAAAGTAGATTACTTCCTGATAATGCTATGCCTTACCCCAATCCACAGAATAGCATTCTGTCGGTAAGTATTGGGTACGTTTACTACCGTCCACATGTGGTTGTATAGCAGACTGATAGACAAAGCTTCAGAAAGCTGAAAGGAAGGACCTATGAGAACTCGGTTTTGACTGAAGGTATTATACACAATATCCTTACCTGCGTTAAAGAGAACCTCATCGCCCAGATTGAGAGAAAGTACTTTCTCAGGATTTTTATTGGACAGGGAGAGTAGGGGCCAGGTCATCATGATTCGGTACCGGAACCTGTGAACCAGGCTGCTTGAGGAAGATTCATCAAGGGGAAAGAACTGTCGCTGTTCTATTCTGACTCTATGAGATAGGCTGAACTTATCTACTGAATGGGTATATCCTAGCTGCTGTTGAGTTCGGAATTCTCTTCTGGATAGTGTGTCTCCTGAGAAGGCCCCAAAAAGAGCCATGCCTGCAGATACGTTCAGGGTGGAAGTAAAGTCATACCTGAGATTACTCCTGATGAGAAACTGAGATTTCTCCCTAAAACCCTCCTGCCAACGAAACCCTCCATCACTTCTGATGTTCCATTTGGGGTTTAACTGAATAATTTGGTAATACTGGAACCACTGCAGATTATGATAGGATACTTGCCTTTGTTGAGCATAAACCAGAGCAGGCCATACCAAAAGAAATAAGAAGCTTAATCGGAGAAATCTGAATCTGCACATTTCTATCTGACACATATTGGCTTAATGCTAGCTCAATATCGAGAGAAAGTAAGCCAGTACGAGTTACTATTGTTACGTTCTCTTTCAGATACAAATATGTGGGACTTGTCACATTTTTAGAATGTTAATCACTTCATTGAGCATTTTTCCTGTATGCCATGGCGTATTAGCCTGCCCAATGTTAGTAACCAGGGTAATCTTTTCTTCAGGAGAATACAGCATGATGGACCCATAAAAACCGCCATGCCCATAATAGGAAACATCACTTATGCTGAATTTGTAAATCCCCAATCCATAATTCCCGTCAAAGACTTCCGTGAGAGAAATATCCGTCATCTGTTCCAGGGTCTCAGCTTTCTGAAAAAGCTTACCCTCAAATAAGCCCTCTATGAACAGGGCCAAGTCTCGGGTGGTAGCTACCAGTCCACCCCCTGCCCATTCATAGGAAGTATTTACTCGCTTGGTTATGTTGAGCTTATTCAGGTAAGCATCTATTCGTTTTCCAGTATCTCCCTCCGTTTCGTAGTAGACAAAGAAAGTCTCTTTCATTTCCAGAGGAATGAGAATTCTTTCTCGAATAGCTTCATGCAAAGTGGTATTTCCCAGCTTCTCAATGATAAAGCCTAGCAGCATATAGTTCATGTCTGAGTAGTGGAAGCCCTCTCCCGGTAGATTGACGGGTTTTTTATGAAGCTTGTAAGAGAAGTACTTTTTGACAAAGCTCTGAGGGGTGTACGCTCTTTTAGGATGCAGGTATAAGCTGAGGAAAAAACGGGTTTCTGCATCTGTAAATACATCAGGGATGCCTGAGGTATGGTTCAACAGCATCCTAATAGTAATTTTGTCAGAAACAGATGTTTTCTTATGGATCAAAAACTCCTCATACCTGATAAAAGGAATATCCTCCAGGTAGTCTCCGGCCAGATCATCCAAAGACAGTTTCCCTTCCTCTATCATCTGAAGTACTACTACTGCTACAAAGGTTTTGGTAATACTCGCAATGTTAAACTGATAGGAAGAATCAATAGGAGAGTCGTCTCTGCCTAATACCCCCGCTGATGTATAGAATGTTCTTCCATTTTGCTGATTGTTGGCATAGAGTAAAAAATTAGGAACAGGTGTTTTTCCTCCGATGACCAGATGGTCTTCCATGAGCTGGCTTAGCTTTTCCTCAGGGGACTGTGCCCATCCTCCCATCCAACAAATCAAGAGGGTCGTTAAGATCGATATTCGCATGTAGCTTAGGTTACCATGATTGATGTGTCAAAGGTAAAAATGAGAAGGGAGATTTCATTTGACCTAGGTCAAATGGTACTTTTTACGGATTCTGCTCAGTCTTTCCTGCGAGATGCCCAGAAATGAAGCCAGGTGAGAAAGCGGAAGTTGAGAGACTTGTTCCGGGCTTCTTTCGAGAAGGCTTAAGTACCTGGTCTCAGCGGTGAGAACCTTGCTTTCAGTAATTCTGCCGATAAGCGTTTCTATGTATTGGGTCAACAATAGCTGGAGGAAAACATCTATGCTTTGGCCAGAAGGTAAATCCAACGCCATGAAATCCCGCTTATAGGTAATGATCACCTTGGAGGGCACCAGCGCCTGAATAAAGTCTTTGCTAGGAACCTCATGGATGAGGGAATACGGACAGCCATCTGCATCACCCTTAAAGGTGAAACCACTGATTACTTCTCTATCCTGAAACCATCTGTAGGTTCTAAACACGCCTTCTTCAATGAAGAACATAAAGTCGGCAGGCCCACCTTCTGTCATGATATGCTCTGAAGGCCCATATACTCTTTCCTTTCCTATTTCTTTCATTCTACTTAGCAGTTGTAGATATTCTGGGTAGTATTCATTGTTGGGATTTAGATGCATTTCATTAAGTTAGAAACAGGTCTATAGATTGTAGCGTCTTCTTAACAGCCTGAGTAGAATGGAACCATTTGTTTAACCATAAAACTAATCAAGATGCAAAATCCAACCAAAGAACTCTTCTCTCACGCTGCCACTGTTCTGGCGGTAAAAGATGTAGAAACCTCTCTCGCTTTTTACAGGGACCAACTTGGGTTTGAAGCTACTTTTACTTGGGAAGAACCTGCTTCTTACGCCGTTCTCAAAAGGGGAGAAGGGGTGAGTATCCATTTAACCAGTTCTCCTAACCCTCCTTCTCAGGGAGATCATACGGCCATGTATATATTTGTCTATGATGTAGAGGCACTTTATCAGGAATATGTAGGTAAGGGTGTGGAGATGGATACCCCTCTGAGAGAAAGAGACTACGGAATGAAGGATTTCGATCTATTGGATCCTGATGGATATCGTATTTGTTTTGGGCAGGGCGTAAATCACTAAGATAGCTTGGACACATCTGATACTTTTGAGGTAATCATCATAGGCATGGGCCCGGTAGGACTTTCCATGGCCAATCTATTGGGCAAACGAGGTATCTCTGTCACCCTAATAGACAAAGAGAAAGGGCCTTTATCTTTTCCCAGAGCTATCCATGGGGATGATGAGACCTTGAGAATATTTGATGCCATGGGACTGGGGGATCAGATCAGGGACATCATTTCTCCCTTCAAGGAAATGGAAATGGTGGACGCAGACGGCCATATCCTTACTTCCATAGTATTGGACCAAAGAAGCGGATCTCCTAAACTACCTACCGACTACTGGTTCTTTCAGCCAGAGCTGGAAGAAGTGTTAGAAACCGGCCTCGAAAGATATTCAGATCTCACTCCGTACAGAGGATGGGAAGCCATAGGTTGTGAAGAATCAGGCAACGGTTTTTTAATAGAAATACAGGAGGTAGAATCTGGAAGAAATCTCTTCTTACAAGCCAACTGGCTCATTGGATGTGATGGAGGCAGGAGTTGGGTGAGAAGCCTGATGCAAGTGGAGATGAAGTCGCTGAGGTTTGACCAGTCATGGATAGTGATAGATACGCTGGTGGAGGAAGAGGAGCAGAAGCTCTTACCACAGAACCACCAACAAATATGTGATCCCAACAGGCCTGCTACCTATGTCCCTGGAGTGGGGAAGCACAGACGGTGGGAGTTTATGTTGGGACCCAAAGAGAGTAGACTTCCCATAGATGAGCTAAAACCGCTTAGTTTAGAATTGCTCTCCTACTATGTGGACGTGAATAAGGTAGAAATTATCAGAATAGCGCCTTACACCTACCATGCCCTGCTCGCCAAAAAATGGCGAAAAAGCCGAATGTTCATAGCTGGGGACGCTGCCCATCAGATGCCGCCCTTTTTGGGGCAGGGGATGTGTACCGGAATCAGAGATGCAGATAATCTGAGCTGGAAGTTAGCAGAGGTGATCAAGGGAAATAGGGAAGAAGACATATTAGATACTTACCAGAAGGAGCGCTATCACCACACGGTACAACTCACCAGAGGAGCCATTATGCTCGGGAAAATCATACAAAGCAGTAACTCCTTTATCTCAGGTGTACGTAACTGGGTATTCAAAAATGTGCTTTCTAATAAGCTACTCCTTCAGGAAGTCCAAAATAAAGTCTCTAACAGAGCTGACTACAAAACCTACTACAAAGGCTACATAGGCAAACACAAATTCTTGAGCGGAACTCTCTTTCCCTATTTCGAGATGCATGATGCGTTTAGCATGGAAAATAGCTCTTCAGATAACTACCTGGGTGAAAGTTGGACAGTATTAGCAAGAGACCCCCTGCCATGTAGCAACAAGCCTAATGATATGAGCCTGCTGTGCCTTAACCCTCCTTCTGGTTTATGGACATCTTTTCAAGGCAATAGTGATATCATAGAGGAATGGTTTGATAGGCGAGGGGTAGATTTTCTCATTATCCGACCTGACAAGTACATCTATGAGGCCGGTAAGTCTTCCCAATGGCGGGAGGAGCAAATCTCATTGAGTAATTAATACTTATTGAGATTTTCGCTATATTAGAGAAGATTACCGTCTTACTTTACCTATGAAAAGAGTACTACGAATATTTTTCTTCGTCCTATTGGGATTACTGGGAATTGTATTATTAGTTGTCATCGCTGGACAATGGTATTTCTCATCCCAGAGTGATCAGTTCATGCAGATGGCTACTGATGAAGCCCCTTTAATGGAAAAAGATGGATTTCCCATCAGAGACCTCAATAAAAACGGACTAGTAGATACATATGAAGACCCCTCAGCACCTATTGGGGCAAGAGTGGAGAATCTTCTTCTACAGATGAGTGTGAAAGAAAAGGCTGGAATGATGGCGCATACCATCATTTCTCCCTCAGAAGATGGAGAGCTGGTAGAAAGGCCAGGGCCATTGAATCCTTCCCTTACCTCTGATTTGGTTCTTAGCAGAAACATTAACCATTTCAATTTCTTCCAGGAGGTGCCTGTAAGGCCCATGGTTGAGTGGCATAACAAGCTACAAAAACTGGCAGAACAAACCAGGCTAGGCATACCTATTACTATCAGTTCTGATCCCAGGCACTCCTACCAGATGGGGAATGCAGCTAACATGACTGCGGATAATTTCTCTAAATGGCCTGATCAATTAGGCTTAGCTGCTATAGGTGATTCTCAGTTTGTGGCAGATTTTGGGAGAATAGCCAGAGAGGAGTATCTGGCATTGGGGATTAGAACTGCTCTTCATCCCATGGCGGACTTGGCTACAGAACCACGCTGGGCCAGAATCAGTGGCACCTTTGGAGAAGATGCACAACTGGCCAAGAAACTCATGGCTGCCTATGTATACGGATTTCAGGGAGATAGCCTCCACAAAGGAAGCGTAGCTTGTATGTCCAAGCATTGGCCGGGGGGAGGACCTCAGAAGAATGGGGAAGATGCCCACTTTGCCGTTGGCAAAGAGCAGGTATATCCAGGTGGGAAGTTTGACTACCACAAGATCCCTTTTGAAGGAGCCTTTGAAGCAGGAACAGCTCAGATCATGCCTTACTATGGTCTTCCTGAAGGAATAGGGCTGGAAGAGGTAGGGTTTAACTACAACAAGGAAGTCCTCAAGATGCTCAGAGATGAAGCTGGATTTGAAGGGGTGATTTGTTCTGACTGGGCCACAGTAGAAGGATTCGAACTCTTTGGGTTTGAGATAGTGAGTGCCAAGAAGTGGGGAGTGGAAGATCTTTCACCCCTGGAGCTAGTGAAGAAATCTCTGGATGCAGGAGTAGATCAGTTTGGCGGATTTGCTAATCCGGCTCTGATAGTAGAATTGGTAGAAAGTGGAGTGATCCCCGAAAGTCGATTAGACGAATCTGTGAGGAGGCTGCTGGAACATAAGTTTATCCTGGGCTTGTTTGATAATCCTTTTCTGGATGAGGTGTATGCTGCTGAGACGGTCGGAAAGGCTGAGTTCCAGGAAGCTGGATTACTGGCACAAAAGAAGTCTATTGTCCTACTCAAGAATGGAGACGCTAATAATAAATTACTCCTTCCACTAGATAATCTTAGGATGGCAACATCTGCTTCCTCTACAGTTTCTACTACATTGGCATGCTGCTCCACCAACTCCGCGTTCATATTTTCTATGTATACCTTTACATCTTTATCTAGTG
>JBCBKZ010000136.1:0-10057 GCA_038520955.1 Bacteroidota bacterium
GTGGCTCACCATATTTTGGTAAGGATAATCGATTAATTTTCATGAAGCAAGAAGAGATTAAGCTCACCACCCAATTATTGACCACTGACTGGAACCTTAGTCTTTCTTCTTCAGACATAAATGATCAAGTTCTCCTGGGTTTACTAAAGGAAAGAATCAAATGGTTGCTGGCTAATGACCTTACAGGCTTAATGAATACTTTCTACAGAATGGATATCCCTGAGTCTATCTTTATGGCTTCTTCAGAAGATGTAGATCCTCCTATGTTTCTGGCTGAAGCCGTTTTGAAGAGAACCAAACAGAAAGTGGCCACACGTTTGAGATATAGGGAAATGAACGACTATGAAAATTGAATGCTTATTGCGATATTTCGCACTGTTTTCAAACAATCCATATTCTAAAATAAACCTAGTCCAGAGATAACAGGAAATCTCCTGTATTGAGTATCATGATCCATTATAAAAGTTTAGCCGAGATAGAGCTTATTAGAGAAAGTGCCTTGTTAGTATCACGGACGCTGGGACTCATGGCGTCCGAAATCAAGGAAGGGATTAGCACCCTTGAACTGGATAGATTAGCTGAAATGTTCATCCGGGATCATGGTGGGGAACCCGCTTTTAAAGGCTATAATGGCTTTCCTAATTCCCTTTGCATGTCAGTAAATGAGGCTGTGGTACATGGGATTCCCAATAAGCATAGGCTCAAAGCAGGAGATCTAATCTCCATAGATTGTGGTGTGAAAATGAATGGCTTTCACGGAGACCATGCTTATACCTTCATTTTAGGAGATACGGATAGGAAAACCAGAAAACTGGTTCAGGTGACATATGAGTGTCTATATAAAGGCATAGAACAAGCGAGGGAAGGAAATAAAATAGGATCCATCAGCCAGGCAGTTCAGAAACATGCAGAAATAAACGGCTTCGGAGTAGTGAGGGAGTTAGTAGGACATGGACTGGGGAGGGACCTCCATGAAGATCCTCAGGTTCCTAACTTTGGAAGAAGAAGACAGGGAGCTAAAATCAAGGAAGGTATGGTTCTGGCCATTGAGCCTATGATCAATATGGGGAAAAAAGATGTGTATTCTCTTAATGACGGCTGGACGGTAGTTACAGCTGATGGCAAACCATCTGCCCACTTTGAGCACGATGTAGCTATCGTAAATGGAGAGCCAGAAATACTATCAACTTTCTCTTTTGTGGAAGAGGCAATCCAAAAAAATCCATATTTATTCACCTTAAATGGAGTAACTGAGAAAATAATTTCCCCCTAAAGCATAATTTTTTTCTCAATTTGTTCATGAATCTATGCTGATTTACTGAAAATTCCCTCTACAAAACGACTGCTTACTACTACTAAACTAGCTACTAATGCCTCATAGGATATTGGTAATCAAAATTTTAGGTTATAAATATTCTATCTATCGGCTAGTTAAATAAAAAATATTTCATATATTGTCTTCCATATATATCAGTTCAACAATTTTTAAGTTAACTCGTTATATATGCTTAACACTATCTAAGGTAAGTTTTCCGTATGAGTAAGCCTCAACAAACATTTTTTCCTCTTCTTTGTGGACCTGAGTTTCTTCCTGCTACTGCCGTTCAAAGACAGTCTAGAATGAGCGGGTCTGAGGAAATTTATGAGCTTTCTCAAGAGTTCGATTGGCAACTTACGCTAGACCTGGAAGCTTACTTATCCAAGCCGGGTATTGCGATAGTGATAACTGATACCTTTGAGCAGATTCAGTGGGTAAACTCAGGCTTCACCTACATGACGGGATACAAGCTTCCTGAGATTAGAGGTAAAAAGCCTAGCCAGTTCCTCCAGGGAAATGGTACTTCCCCTAAAACCAAATCAAACATCCGCCAGCAACTGGATCAGAATGTTAGTTTCTCTAACCAAATCCTGAATTACCGGAAAAATGGAGAAGCTTACTGGTGTAAACTTGACATTTGGCCTCTATTCAATTCAAATAATGAGTTGGTAAACTACGTTGCATTTGAAAAGGAGGTATGGAATAATGAGCTGCACCATCATGCCTCTGTATTGAGCTCCTAGTCTGACCCTTCCACAGCGTACACAGAAAGGATTAATTTTACCCAACTTCCCTATTGCCTACAATAGGGATGCAAGGTTTTTTTGTCATTCAATTTAACCGTCATGCTTTTGAGAATCCTTTTTACGCTCCTTTGTACGAGCTTTCTGGCCGTACCCTTTTCATTAGGCCAAACAAATGGTACCATCCATGTTGATCAGTTTGGCTATTACCCTTTCGCTCCCAA
Organism: Bacteroidota bacterium; assembly: GCA_038520955.1. GTDB lineage: Bacteria > Bacteroidota > Bacteroidia > J057 > J057 > JBCBKZ01. The sequence continues at coordinate 2,286 of JBCBKZ010000136.1, forward strand.
AGTAGCTGTCATTAGCAATCCCGTCAACGGGTTTAATGCTGCTGGCAACTTCAGCCCTGCTTCCTCTTACCAAATCAGATCTGTACAAACTGATGAAGTCGTTTTTGAGGCTTCAGTTACTGTCTGGAATAACGGACAGGTCCATGACCAGTCAGGAGATAAGGTATGGTGGTTTGATTTTTCCTCACTTGAGAAAGAAGGGACCTACTATGTATATGACACCCAAAATGACCTTTCTTCCTACCCATTCCGAATTGGTAATGATGTGTATGATGAGGTACTACGGCTGGCAGTAAGGACCTTTCTGTATCAGAGAAGTGGGTTCAAAAAAGAAAGCCCTTATGTAGCTGCAGAATATGCTGATGAAGCCAGTCATTCACAGGACCTAACATCCAGGTTTGTACGGGATCCGGGCAATGCTGTCACAGAGAAAGATGTATCAGGTGGTTGGTATGATGCCGGGGACTATAACAAATATGTCAATTTCACTTATACCGTTCTCCATGAATTACTGGCGGCCTATGAAGCATATCCAGAAGTCTTCGGCGATGACTGGAACATCCCTGAATCCGGAAATGGAACCCCTGACATTCTTGATGAAATTAAGTGGGAACTGGATTGGCTTCTGAAAATGCAGCAGACAGATGGCAGTGTACTGGCTAAGGTCAGTGTTACCGACTTTTCTTCTGCCAGTCCGCCCAGCGCGGATAATAATCCCAGATACTATGGGGAAGCTACCTCTTCCTCTACCAGAAGTGTGTGTAGTATTTTCGCTCATGCGGCCAGGGTATTCCGCTCCTTATCCGGGAACCAGCAAATGAATAGCTACGGAAATACCTTACTGGCAAAGTCAGAACTAGCCTGGGACTGGCTAAAGGCCAATCCTGCTTATTCTACCTATGATAATGGAGGATTCTCCAGTGCCTCTCCTGAGATCAATGCCTATGAACAGCAGATGCGGGAATTCTCGGCTTCTGTGTATTTATACTCTATCACTGATGAGCAGGAATACCTGACTTTTGCAGAGAGTAACTATTCTGCAGCCCAACCTTATCAGTGGACGTATTGGTATGCCTTTGAGAGTCAAACACAGGATGCGTTGCTGGAACTCACCCGACAAGATGGGGTATCCAGTGATGTCAATACGAATATCAGAGGGAACTTCATTATGTCCATGAACCTCAATAATAATGAGCTTCTCCCTTCTGCACTTGGAGAAAAGGATGCTTACAGAGCATATATGAAAGATGGGGACTATGTCTGGGGAAGTAATAGCGTGAAGGCACGTATGGGAAATATCTACCTAAATATGCTGATGTACGAGCTGTACGAGGAGAATAATGTCTACTATGCGGAAGCTGCCTCAGGTTACCTACACTATATGCATGGGGTTAACCCCTTAAACCTGACCTACCTGACCAGTATGCAGGAAGCGGGGGCAGAAAATTCGATTAAAGAAATTTACCATGCCTGGTTTGGGGATGGAACCCAGTGGGACAATGCCGATTTTACCACCTATGGACCTCCTCCAGGGTACCTTAGTGGTGGTCCTAATATCAATTTTTCTCCGGAACAGGGTTATCTGGCGCCTCCACAGGACCAGCCTGCCCAAAAAGCCTATAGAGACTGGAACACTTCCTGGCCACAAAACTCCTGGGAGCTAACAGAACCGGCTATCTATTATCAAGCTTCCTACATAAAACTACTGGCTCAGTATATGCGCGTCCAGCCGCAGGGGGTAACTACCAGCATAGGCCCTACCCTTGAGGAAAGTCAGTTTAGCATTTATCCCAATCCTTCCACAGGAGAAATACAGCTGGCTTCCTCTCTCGGCTTTGAGCAGGAAGCTCAGGTCAATGTTTTCTCCCTTGAAGGGAAGTTACTCAGGAAAGATACCTTACCCGTAGGAGCTAAGGAGCATTCCTTAGACCTCAGTAACCTGGGCGCTGGCTTCTATATTGTTAGCCTTCGTTCTAAAGGCAAGACAGCCAGCAAGAAGGTAGTCATATTGTAATTCTTTCATATCTTAGTAGAACTATTATCCTCCTTGAAGCATCTTCAAGGAGGATAGTTTTGTCTGTTAAGATTGAAAGACCACAATTATGCTAAAGCACTACTTTCAGGTATCCTTAAGAAACCTCCTTAAGAATAAAGTACACACCCTCATTAATGTATTAGGCCTTAGCCTGGGGCTTATTTCTGCAGGAATCATCTTCCTGGAGTTGCGTTACGAAACCAACTTTGACAGACACCATGAAGATGCTGACAGGATTTACAGATTGGTCACAGAAGACCGTCAGTACGGAAATATGGATTTCCAGCAGGGAGTCCCCTACCCTCTCCCCATTGCTATGCGGAATGACTTCCCGGATATCCCTTTTATCACCCTGGTAGATGAAGGTTCTGGAAGCCCCGTTATTTCAGCTACTCATTCAGATGGACAGCTTAAGAGATTCATTGAAGAAGATGCGGGTCTAATGGACTCAGTTTTCTTTGATGTATTTACCTTTGAGTGGATAAGTGGTAATCCAGACAAAGCGTTTACAGCGCCTCATCAGGCCGTAATTTCCCGCAGTAGGGCTGAAAAATATTTTGGTACCATAGATGTTATAGGGAAACGTCTAAACTACAATGGCGAGTTTGATGCGGAGGTCATAGGGGTAGTGGAGGATCACCCCAAGCAAACGGATTTTCCTTTTTCGTTAATGCTTACCACTGACTATGATGAAGACCATCATGGATTTGAAAATTGGGGAAGTGTTTCATCTGGGGTGCAGACCTATATGAAACTGGCAGAAAATACCACTCCAGAACAAATAGAAGCCAGGTTTCCTGACTTTATTACCAAGTATTTTGATGAGGAGGCTACCACCTACCTAACCTATCTCCTCCAACCTTTGAGTGAGATTCATCATAATGATAACTACGGTAACTACGGTGGAAATATGATGCCCACCTTTGCTGTATGGACACTAGGGTTAATAGGCATTTTTCTTCTCCTGACTGCCAGCATAAACTTTGTTAACCTGAATACCATCCTTGTATTTACCCGAGCTAAGGAAATAGGAATTAGAAAAGTACTGGGAAGTAAAAGACAGGAGATTATCTCTTACCTCTTGAGTGAGACAGCCATTATCACCATCATTGCCATGATACTGGCCTTATTCCTGATCAATCCAGGTATTTCTTTTATAGGGGGCCTTTTCTCTGATAACATCAAGTTTGACTGGAGGAGTGACTGGGAGTTTTATGGCTTCTTAATAGGGGTAAGTGGTCTTGTCCTGGTTCTTTCTGGCTTGTATCCAGCATGGCTACTCTCACGCCTAAATCCGGTTCTGGCATTAAAGAACAAAATTGAGAATAAGTATGGAAAGGGATTAAACCTGAGAAGAATGCTGGTGATTCTTCAGTTTGCTATCACCCAGTTTCTGATAATCAGTACTATTATGACCTTCTTCCAAATGCGGAAATTGAGTAAGGCTGAGTTGGGATTTGATCAGAGTACCATAGTAGAGGTAAGCATACCAGTTAGGGAGATCCCTAAAATAGAAAGACTCAATACCTTACTTCATCAAGGTCCTAACATAAAATCTGTCGCATTCTCTAAATCTGGAGCTGCTTCTAATAGCACATGGAGTAGTAACTTCTCCTACAGTCCCAGTAATGATACTGCCCAGATCATAGAGGGGGAAACACATGTAAAATGTATAGACGATCAGTTTCTCCCCACATTTGATATCACCCTTCTTGAAGGGAATAACTTTAATAATGCTGACTCTACCCATAAATTCCTTGTGAATGAGACCTTTGTGAAGAAGGTAGCCAAGAGCAATGATGAGGTCATAGGAAAACAGCTACGACTATGGGGACAGAAAGGACCTATAGTAGGCGTGATCAAAGACTTCACTCCAAGATCCCTCAGACAAGAAATCCCCCCTGTAGTTCTTCAGCCTCAAATAGGATCCGTTACCTATAGAGCCAGTATCAAATTACAAGGCGGGGAAATCAGTGAGTCCATCGCACATATTGAAAAAAGCTGGCTCTCCGTGTTCCCGGAGAAAGTGTTTGAGTATAATTTCCTGGATGAGGTCATAGAAGGCTACTATGAAACAGAGGTAATTGTAGTTAAGCTCTTCCAGATCTTTGCAGGGATTGCCATCTTCATAGGATGTATTGGCTTGTTCGGATTCATCTCCTTTATGGCTGAGCAAAGAACCAAAGAGATAGGTGTAAGAAAAGTACTGGGTGCCAGTGTGAATAATATTCTGGGTATTCTCACGAAAGAATATACATGGTTACTGCTGATCAGTAGTGCCCTGGCTATTCCCATAGCGGCCTACTTCATGACTATTTACCTGGAACAGTATGCCCATAGAATCAACTTAAACCCAGGCTACTTCATCGTTGGACTAGTTGCCACCTTCATGGTAGCTATGCTGACCGTAGGCTACAGGTCTTTCAGAGCTGCTGTCATTAATCCGGTAGAGGCTTTAAAAGATGAGTAAAGAAGAAATTTCTTAGGAAAAGTAAGCTTTTAAGTACGTTAATTATACAATGGACCATCCCTTTAAAAGGATGGTCCATTTGCCTTCATAGTTACAAGACTTCGACTACCCACCCAGAAAGCTTATGATCAGACGCCTACCTCCCTGATTTTCTTAACTTTGGAGTGTCATCTTGCTATAACAGTCATGGGTAAAGATAAAACCACACAATTTATCAGCGACTACCTGAATAATCTCAGAAGCCTCCAGGTTTCTGATGATAGTCTTCAACATATCCTTTCTAACCTAAAAATCCTCAAGGTAAAATCTAAGGATACCCTCCTCATCCCTGGAGAGATTTGTAAGAGTATGTATGTCATTGTTCAAGGAGGTTTTGTCTGTAGGTATGTTCATGAGAAGACTGGATCGGCCAAGACCATCAATTTCTACCTGGATGACCTACATATGATCATGGCATGCTTAGATAGCTATTTCACTCAAGTGCCCACTAACTGCGAGCTCAAAGCCATCAGTGATTCCACTGTACTTACCTTACCCAAAGTAGAAGTAGACTTACTAAGAGAAAAGGATGAACATTTTGCCAAATTTTACCATGATGTTGTAGTGACCGCTATGGTGGAGGAGAATGAGTTAAAAACCAAACTCATCGCCTATTCTTCAAGGGAGAAATATGATTTCATCGTTCAGGATATGCCTTCTGTTATCCAAAAAGTCCCTTCCAAGTATATAGCTGAGTTTTGTGGAATCTCCTCCGAATGGCTGAGTAAACTCAAAAGACAGAGCTAAGCTTCCTTGAATACCCCTTTAGAGGGAGAAAAATTTGAATTAATTCAAGATTATCCACCAAAGCCTCTCCTAGTTTTGCCATTACTATTCAGCAAAGTATTGGGCTCAGTTTGCACAACTCCCTGAGTCAGTACTTCTACCAGTATGCAACGCAAACAAATCATGGTAATGAAAAATCTACGCTATAATCTTCGTACAGATTGGCTATTCTACCTCCTCGTCATATCTTATGCCTATCTCATCCTTAATATGACCTTCCGCCTTTGGTTTGGGGGTGGCATTAACATTTTCGCTACGTATAGTGCGGCTAGTACGCCTGCCGGTATGCTTATAGATGCGAATAAAGTTTACTGGTCCAAAACCTGCTTCCTATTCCTCACCATATTCCTTTACGCTCTCAATCTTGACTATCGATTCGTGGCAGGAGCAGCCGCTTCCTTCTGGGCAGGATCTCTTATCATCATGTTTGGATTAAGTCCGGTCTTGATATCTGTAGCCATACTGGGGACTGCCCTCATCTCTCAACAAATCTTGAGAAAACAGATTCTCTCTCCTCCAGGGAGTTGATGTAGGTGTTGGGAAAGGGTGATGGATATAAAAAAGGGTAAGCTCTTTTCGGCGGGTACTAATATGGGACTTCAACATATTCCCCACTGACGAACAGCTAAGTTTAGGGCCCCCACTCACCAAACTCATGATAAGCAGAGCTGAATTGCAGGAAATTTCTCTTTTGGTTGAGGTAGGTAGGCAAAAAAATTACAGCTATACCGAAACTTATGGATGATAAGTTAGCGTCGGTACAGCTGTAGTTTGAAAACTATTCTCAGGTTAACCCTAAGAGTTATATTCCTTTCAAGGGATTATTCTACGATAAATTTCCCCTTCATGATACCATAGTGTCCAGGGAAGCTACAGATAAAGTCATAGGTTCCTTTTGGAGGGGCCATGAAAGTAATCGTATCTGATTCTCCTCCTCCCAGCATCTTGGTATGCGCAATTACGTCATCACCAGCAGGGATGTAATCTGTATCTACCGCAGCAATAGCGTTTACAGCAAACTCCGTTACGTCAGTTCCTTCTTTCAGCAGCACAAAGTTATGTCCCATAGACTGCTTTGGTAGCTGTCCTGTGTGGTTAAGCGTCAGGGTTACCATGAAGTTCTCACTCACTTTCAGTTCAGCTACATCATATTGCATCTGATCAGAACCATTGAGTTCGAGAGAAACTTCTCCAGCTGGTTCAGCGGGTGCTGCAGGTTCTTCTACAGCTGCTTCAACCGCAGGCTCTTCTGAGGCTGTTTCAGTAGTAGCGCTTCCTCCACAACTGTACAGGAATAAGGCGAAACCGAGAATTAGCAGGTAATTTTTCATATTGTGATTGTTAGGTGGTTTTAAACTGAAATTGGGTTGTAAATATAGGTCAACTTATGGAGTTAATGAATGTTTGTTTCCTTTCTGTTTTGAAAAATTCCTAAAATTAGGATTCTTTTATTAGCTCCCAGACACATCTTCCCCTTTCACCTCTGGATGAATGATGACATAATCCCCTAAGTCAGCATATTCACTCCAATCAGGATTCTGCATATCATCCGCCGGAAAACAGCTTATGTTTTTCATTTGAACTTTCCCGCTAAGCCTGCTCAGTTGATGTACTGTCCCCTGCTTGTAATCAGTATGAAAGCGTCCATTAAGATGGAAAATCTTTTCTTTCTTATGCTTTTTCCAATGCGTATAGATGCTGTTGGCCATGGTAGCGTCCCATAGGCATTGGGCATGGAAAAAATTATCATTCTCTAGAGAATGACCTACCTCCTCCATACTCTTCTTAAATCGCTGATAATAGGGCTTATCATCTGTGTAAATGGGCAGACTAGGCAGATACTCCTTAGCTGCTGGTGAAAGCTTATTTAGTTCTCCTAGTCCTTTTCCAGAAACCATGCTTGCATACCTCCCAGGAGCATTCGCAGCTATCACGGCCTGCTTTAACTCCTTAGCCCTTTCAACCATGGGCCTGTAATCATCATCATAATTTTTCCAGGCCCTGGCCTCCTTTTTCAGCTTACTTTCCCTGATGAATCCTGCCAGGTACTCATCCATTATGAGCTGGCAATCTGTTTCAAACATCTCCAAACTGAGCGTAACTGTCCCATAAGATTCCAGAAGAGCCTGGTAAATCTGATCCTGTAAAGCGTGTCCCAGACTATCATTATGTTCCTCCCCAAAGAAGAGCACATCTACATCAGCCACATCAGCGACCATTTCTTCCAGAGATATTTCCTTCTGGCTGGCTGTGGAGTAAATCTTGTAACTTCCGTAATCTGTCTGTGCCTGCATAAGCATCATATGAAGGAAAAAGGGGCTAACAAGTCCATACCTCGCCCACCTTCTAAAAGATTTTAGGTTTATTCTATTCATTAATTCTAATTCTGGTGTCCAACTTACCACTTTCGAAGCTTTTTATCTTACCCAGCCAATCCTTTTC
>JBCBKZ010000137.1:0-10044 GCA_038520955.1 Bacteroidota bacterium
TGTTCTTATATCCACAGAGTAAAATTCTCATGCTTTTCCCCATATTCATTATTCCCTTTTTCTTCCATATCAGGGCCTATTTATATCTGGGATTTTGGTTCCTTCTGCAATTGTACAATGGTTTTAGTGACTTGACAGGTCCTGAGAGCAATGGAGGCGTAGCCTTCTTCGCACACGTAGGAGGCTTCGTAGCAGGCATGATATTGTTTAAGCCTTTTCTAGATAGAGGGTATGAGAAACATACTCGAAGGGAAGCTATGAAGAAGTACCCACAACACATCTCTTACGAGAATGATCGCTATTGGGGGAGAAATACCTGGCGGTAGTTAGATGTCCTTAGACCTTCTATAGCGGGCTTTCTTCTCAATTTTATTCGCGAACCTAGGGTATTTCTCCATAACCCTTTCAAAGGCATCTTTATCCAGGCGGTAAATGTCACAATAGGTTTCTGCCTGGATAGAAGCTGTTCTCGGTTGGTTCAGGAATAATGCAATTTCTCCAAAAAAATCTCCATCACTCATACTGCCAATTCTTCCACTTCCTTCTTTGGAAACGCCCAGACGGCCCCTAATGATGAAGTACATGGTCTCTCCAATCTCTCCTTCCTTACAGATAAAATCTCCAGGGATGAGAATGACGGGTTCCAAATTAAAGGCGATGTCTCTTATCAGATTATCATTTGCATCAGAGAACAACGGGATCTTGTCAATGATCCCTTTCTTTAGGTGTAGCGTTACTTCTTCTTGTAGATTTTTGGGTAAGCCCTGAAGGAATAAGGATTCATCATATCCCAGGCGTTTCTTCCACTTATAGAGATAGAAATCCTGTATTCTCAACTGCAAATCCAGCGGCATGGACCTATAACTTACCAGCGCGGAGAGCTTCTCTATATTCTCTATATACTGTGCCCTGGACGGATCTTTCTTGGACAATACATTGGCCACATTACCGATGATATAGCCATAAATACCTACTCCCAAAACCTGGACTATCATGGTGTAGATGATTTGCAGATTGGTTTCCGGAGTGATATCCCCGTAGCCGACGGCGGTCAGGGTGGTAATGCTCCAGTAAAGTGCTTTAATATAGGTGGTGGTGGTATCCTCTGGTAAACTATTATCATAGGTTAAGGCTATCCAACCGCAGCTGAGTAAGTGGGCAGTCATGCAAATGAGAAAAAGGAAATAGCCCAGGATAAACAGGTAAGGCATAACTACCTCTCTTTGGTAGCTGCTATACAGGGTATATCCTACTTTGACTAATTTAAGGAGGATCAGGATTGCGAAGCCAGTCAAGGAGGGGATAAGGATAAAAGGGATAGCAGATAATAGGTCTACCCAAAACCAGCTTTTTAGGTACCTGTATAACCCATATTCTTCATAGAATAAATCATCATTATCCTTTTTCCGGGACCATTTATAGGTAACATAAATATCTGCTATCAATAGAAGATAAGTACCTCCCACTAACAGTTGAATACTGATTCCATGTGTCAGTGGCAATACCAGATGTAGAGGGATCCAAACCCCCAGAAAGATGGCAGCTAATCCAATCAGGCTGTTCCAGGCCCTTTCGGAAATATTCCTGGGAAAGATGATCATGAGCTCGTGTTACTTACACAGAAAACAACTTTCACTCAGGCAATTTAGAAAAATGAATGTTAAGACCAGACACCCTTAGTCCATTCCGTACTGGAGGACGGGAGCTTGTGGTTCTTCCTGAACCCAAACTTTGAAGAAAATAGGTTTATGAGAAACGAAGTTGCTCCAGGTGATAACCTGTCTGGAGGGTCTGGTAGGGTAGGGGTCCCGCAAAACGATCTTATCTATTACGGGTCTGTCATGGGCATTTAAATGGTAATACGCGGCCGTAAGGACATAAGCGTGAGCGGATTCCTGATCCGGATTTTGTAGTCCTACCATGATGGGCATTTTGGCTGCCAGATTATTGATGATCTCATAATCAGAGATAAAGCCATAGTCAGCATATATACGAGAATATCCCCCTCTAGTATTAACGGCTGATCCGCTTAAAGCACTTAATACCTGATCAGGATTACCAGGTCTATCCACCAAAGAACCATAAATCCTTCTTACAACCTCTTCCTGGCTTACTTTGAGTCCATGATAATTCAGCACCATCTGAATACAGGCCGCCCAACACCAGTTCTCTTGTCTCTGTCTTCCAGACTGAGAAGGAGCAGCTAAAAATTCAAATTCTTCTGTGGGAATCCCCGCGCCGAAAAAGTTCTTCTGATACTGCCTGATGGATTGGGCGTATCCTTCTGTAAGGAAGATGAAGGAAAATATCAGACAAAGAGTGAAGCGCAAAAAAGGCGACGCATGGATCATGGTAGTAAGACATTATTAAGAGTAGGGAAATATTCGTTATGCTAATATAACAAAACGAATACATTCTTTATGGTAAAAAATGAAGAATAATCTGTCACGCCGAATATCAGCTAAGGGTTAAAAATTTAATTGTCTTGGCATTAATAAGAAAAAATAGTAGGCAAATGACAGATAATCAGAAACGTACTAACCAAAATGACTTATTAGATGCATATTCGCGGGCTGTCGTAACTGCCTGCGAACAAGTAAGTCCGGCAGTAGCCCATATTTCAGTTGAAAGAAAATCGAGGAGAAGATCAGAAAGAGGGAGAAAAGAGGGATCAGGCTCTGGATTTCTAATCTCACCAGATGGATTTATTGTGACAAATCATCATGTAATCCAAAATGCAAAACGGCTAAAAGTATCCCTTCCGTCAGGAGAAAGCTATGATGCAGATGTTAAAGGAGAAGACCCTTCTACAGATCTGGCCTTACTTAAAATCTCGGGAGATAAATTCTCTTATGTGAAGTTTGCTGACTCTTCCCACTTAAAGGTAGGCCAGATCGCCATAGCCATTGGGAATCCTTATGGCTTTGAGTATACCGTTACCTCAGGAGTGGTAAGTGCCTTAGGAAGATCCTTGAGAGCACAGTCGGGAAGACTGATAGATGATGTACTTCAGACAGATGCGGCTTTGAATCCTGGAAACTCGGGAGGTCCTCTCATCAATACACTTGGAGAAGTTATAGGCGTAAATACTGCGACCATACTTCCTGCTCAGGGGATATGTTTTGCTATAGCCAGTAATACAGCCCAATATGTAGTCTCACGACTGATTACAGACGGCAAGGTGAGAAGGGCTTATTTAGGGATAGCTGGGCAAAACCTAAAACTCGACCCAAAGTTTCGTCAAAGAATCAAGCTGGACAACCAGTCAGGGATTAGGGTAAGTACCATAGAGGCAGATGGGCCTTCTTCGAACCAACTTCTTAGAGAAGGGGATATCATCATTCAACTGGATGGAAAGGATGTACAGTCCATTGATGAGTTACATAGGCTATTAGGTGAGTCATTTATCGGAAGAAAGGTATCTGTTAAGGTCATCAGACAAGGGCGAATTAAGGACATAGCGGTGATACCGGGAGAATTAATATAAAGGGCTCAAAATGTACTGAATGATGAGTGAAGGAGAAGGGAAATCTTCTTATTGCTTGAGGCTGATTTGGGAGGAAGTGGAAAAGAACTTCCCGCTTCGGATACGTGAATAGTCCGAAAATACGTTAGTTAGGGAAGAACTCAGGGTAAATGGGAAATTACTCTGAACGTAGAATGGTTTTTCTTTCGTAAATTATGGGAAGCTTTTTGTCCCTTAGTGACTATTACAAACAGCAAGTATCCTAAGAAAGGGAAACACGAATAAAGACCTTATCAGCCACTTGTAATTCATGAGTACCTTAACCTTTGCTTCTTTCACCTCTATTGGCTTACGGCCATCCTCTTTTTTGTTTCCTTCCATTCTGTTTTCTCTATTCTTCTGCAGTACGGTTTACGCGCAGGAAATTTGTGGAAATGGCATAGACGATAATAATAATGGCTTTGTAGATGAATACTGTGCGGTTCCAGCCATTACCTGTAGCAGTGGACCTACTGCTCCTGATTTAACAGTTCCTTCTGGCGCCCCTTTCATTGTAAATACCTACTATCCGGCCCCTTCAACAGGAGAGACCAGTGTAACTGAGGGAAGTACTTCCATACCACTGGATCCAGCCAATGCACTAGGAGGAGATCCCATAGCACAGGGAGATCTGATTTTGATCATTCAAATGCAGGGAGCTTCTATTAATACAGGAGATCAGGATGAAGTAGATAATGCTGGAGCAGAAGGAGATTATGGGGATGGAGATGGATTGAAGGATAGGCAAGGGATATTAAACGCCGAATACACTGCTGGAATATATGAGTTTGCTTTTGCGAGTAGCGATGCGAATGGAGGGACAGTAAGCATAGTGTCTCCCCTGAGAAATACCTATGTGAATAGTGATAATGTAGCTGGAGGGTTAGGAATTAGAAGGTACCAGGTAGTGAGAATCCCCAGATACAATAACCTGACGGTCCCGGCTGGAGCTATTCTTTCCGGTAATCCATGGGATGGGAGAAGAGGAGGAATAGTAGCGGTAGAGGTTTTGGGGACTATGAGCGTAAATGGCCAGATAGACATGACAGGTCGTGGATTCAGGGGAGGATATAGATTTAGCGATACGGAGTTTGGATATAAAGGAGAAGGGTTAGTCGGAACCCCTCCCTACGTATATAATCAGATTGCAGGGGGAGTTGCCAGTGGGATCAATGGATATCCTGGTACTACTCTTGGAGTAGGAGCACCCGGAAATGCTGGTGGAGGACCCAGAGAAGTGGATTCTGGTGGCGGGGGTGGAGCCGGCGCTGGTGATGGAGGAGATGGGGCAGTAGGTCCTTTCAATTCTTCGGACCCTAGAAACGGGGCACCTTACAGAGCCAGAGGGGGAGCAGGTGTAGCAGATGCAGGGGATAGATTAATCCTTGGTGGAGGAGGGGGAGGCGGAAATGCTGACAACGCAGGCTTTACAGAAGTAGCTGCCAGTGGAGGCGCCGGAGGGGGAATTGTCATTATCCGTGCGAATGCGCTTACGGGTAATGGTTTGATTACAGCCAATGGAGAAGGAGGAGAAGTGCAGCAACAGGAAGGAGCTGGTGGAGGTGGAGGTGGAGGTTCTGTCTTACTTTATACAAGTTCTTCAAACCTAAATACGCTAATCATAGAAGCCCAGGGTGGGGAAGGCCATAGTACAGAGTTACATACTGGTGGTGGAGATGGCGCTGGCGGCGGCGGCGGCGGTGGAAGAGTTCTCTTGATGAACCCAACAGGAGTTCCCGTAAGTACCGTAGCTTCAGTAAGCGGTGGTCCCGGCGGACGTGGAGGAAGATGGTTTTTCTCAGGTGGATCAGATACTCATGAAAATGGCTTAACTGGTTCTCCCGGCTTTGTGGCAGAAGTACCCCCACCTCCTCCATTCTCATGTCCAGAGGAATGTGGAGATGGCGTAGATAATGACGGAGACGGACTAATAGATGAATTAGATCCTGACTGTCCGTTATATACACCCTCAGAGCCTTCTTGTGATGACCCCTTGATCACTTATTATATGCCTTCTGTTTGGAGAAATACCATCAGAGGAAGGCCTCAGGCGCTGATCATTTCTACTGAATTTGCTCAGGCCAATGTGAGTATAGAGACTGCTGATGGAGTAACCTTTGTCAGAAATGTGAATGTTGTGGTAGGAACTCCTGCCTTTATCAATATCCCTGATAATGTGGTTGAAAGTAATAATATCGCCAATGTGGAGCGGAACAAGGGACTCATCATTAGATCTGATTTCCCTATCAAGGCTGCCTACCTGGTTAACAACAGAAACAATAAGATCATTCTCTCTATCAAAGGAACGGCTTCTTTAGGAAAGGCTTTTCGGGTAGTAACACCTACCAGAATTTCTGATGGAGATGGGGGAGAAAGGCAGTTCGTTTCTGTGATGGCCTCAGAAGACAATACACAAGTAAACTTTAGTGATAGTCCATATGCTTTGCAGGGAGTAACATTGCCCCTGAGTATAACCTTGAATAGAGGAGAAACTTATATGCTGAAAACCCAGGAGGGAAGTGCGGCAGAACTTCAAGGGCCCTTAGGGATGTTAATCACCTCAGATAAGCCTGTGACAGTGAATACCGGCTGTCAGCATATGGAAGCGAGAGGTACCACAAGTAGAGAAGGAGGAATGGACCAGGCTATTCCATTTGAAAGATTAGGAACAGAGTATGTCTGTATTAGGGGAGGCATTAATGCGGTCCAGGACTATGTGATAGTTATGGGAGTAGAGAATAACACCAACATATTCCTGGATGGCAATCCAAATCCCATAGCGAAAATAGATGCAGGTACAGCTTTCGAAGTAGATATTACCGGTAATCTGGGAGATCCACATTATATACGTGCTAACAAGCCTATATATGCCTATCACATCACCGGTCTGGGAGGTGGAGGAGAATTTGGGATGTCTATTCTCCCACCTATTAATCCATATACCTGTGTGGGGAGTAAGTATAGTGAGTTTCTCCGCTTTAACGGAATTGCTAACCATGCTTATGCCATAGTGCCTAATGCGGGACTGGCAGATCTAAGATTGAATGGAAACATCTACACAGTAAATTCTGTTGCCAATCCGGTCCCAGGACTAGGAGATTATTCCGTTGTAAACTGGCAAACAAACGACCTGGTAAATGGAATCAATGTGGTTCAGAGCTCAGAGCCCCTTCATTTAGGACTGATCGTGGGAGATTCAGGAGATGGAGGAACTTATGGATTCTTTACAGAGTATCAGGCCAAGGTAAAAGCCCTGGATCCGGATATTCTCCTGCCTACAGAGTACTATCTGGTAGATACAGTCTGTGCTGAGGAGGTACTTACGCATACCATATTGGCCGAGAGCTGTGATCCTTTCCATGAGATCATAGGAGTAGAAAATGCGATGGGGACAGTAGACTTCCAGCCAGGAAGCATGACCTTTGATTACACTGCCCCTTCAGATTCTATGCTGGACATATTTAAAGTGAGATTCAGAAATGGAGTGGGACTTACAGGGCAGGTTTGTTTAGGTATTTTTGTTGCCCCTAAGCCTGAACCTACAATTAGTCCGGATACGACCATTTGTGAGGGGGAGTCAGCCCCATTACTGGCTACGGGCGGAATAACCTATAGTTGGGATAATGCTTCTTTCTTATCAGATGCCAATATTCCTAACCCAGTAGCTACGCCCTTAGACTCTACCTTATTCTCGGTAACGGTAACCAATGATTTTCAGTGTTCAGAAACGGATAGTGTAAATGTATTTGTCAATGTAGCACCACCTATTTCTGCAGGGAATGATACCAGCATTTGTGAGGGAGAAAGTTTAGGCCTATTAGCGACGGGGGGTCTTACATATGAATGGTCTCCAGGATTGCTACTTTCGGATAGTACCATTGCTGATCCGGTAGCTACGCCTTTGACCACTACCACCTTTACTGTAATTGGGCGAGATAATGCAGGTTGTGAGAATACAGATGAGATAGAGGTTACCATAAATTCAGCACCTATCGTGAACGCCGGAAATGATACGAGCATCTGCTTTGCAGATACGCTACAGTTAATAGCAAGCGGGGCCATCGCATATACCTGGGCTGCAAGTCCTTCTCTTAGTGAAACGGACATTGCTACTCCTCAAGCTTTCCCTATAACGGATACAGAGTTTGTCGTAACGGGAGTAGACGGAAACGGCTGTGGGGCTAGCGACAGTGTACTAGTTGAGGTTCTTGCTCTGCCCATTCCTACTGTAAGTAATGATACGGCTATTTGTGAAGGGGACAGACTTCAGCTACAGGCTGGGGGAGGAGTAAGCTATCAGTGGTCTCCTTCCACTGGGTTAACGGCTACAGATGTAGATAACCCAGGCGTACTTCCTACTATGACTACCCTCTATGTAGTGGAAGTTACAGATGTCAATGGGTGTTCAGATACTACCAGTACACTTGTGGAAGTCTTTGGAATCCCTACAGCATTTGCAGGAGATGATAGAGGGATATGTGAGGGTGATCTTCTTCAGCTGGAAGGCTCAGGAGGTAACACCTATGAGTGGTTCCCAGCCAACCTGCTTTCTGACGCTAACGTCGCTAATCCTACGGCCCTTTTAGCAGCAGACCAGCAATTTATTCTCCGGGTATCCAATGCAGTGGGTTGTGATGATACGGATACGGTTAACATCACGCTTAATCCTTTACCTATTATTACTGCAGAAGCTGATCTTGATGTATGTCTGGGAACTACGGCTCCACTAGGGGTAACGGGAGGAGTTTCTTATGCATGGTTGCCAGAAACTAGTCTGTCAGACCCTACTGCTTCTAATCCAGTAGCTAGCCCTTTTCAGAATACCGTCTACATAGTAGTAGGAACAGATGCTAATGGCTGTAGTGCCCAGGATAGCCAGAGGGTAAATATTCTTTCTCTTCCTAATATAAACGCCGGACAAGACGCTGCTATTTGTGAGGGAGAGTCAGTTCCTTTAGCTGCCATAGGTGCACAAAGTTATGCTTGGTCTCCAGCAGGAAGTTTATCTGATAATAGCATCCCTAATCCAGTGGCTAGCCCTGTCATGACTACCATGTATGTAGTGGAAGGTCCTGGTGCTAATGGATGTGTGGGCCGGGATAGTATACAGATAGTGGTAAGTGCGAAACCAGTGGGTAGTATAGTTGGAGATACTCTTCTTTGCATTGGTGATAGAACAGAGTTAGCAGGTGTAGGAGCTGAGGTATATAGTTGGTCGGGAGGATCAGCTTCTGCCAGTATTTCTCTGGCGCCTTGGGCTGATACACCCGTATGGATGATTCCTGAAACTCAGGGATGTGTGGGAGATACCGTTTATACTACGTTAAGGGTATTTACCTATCCTGATGCGCTGTTTTCTGTTAATCTGACTGAGGGCTTTGCCCCACTGGAAGTAGGCTTTATCAACGGTTCTGTAGGAGCTACCTCTTACACCTGGGATTTTGGAGACGGTGGAAGCTCTACGGATGAATCTCCCTTTTACATCTATAATCAGAAGGGAAGATATACAGTGAACATGGTAGCCTCTAATGAGGGAGAATGTACAGACTCAGTTTCATTTAGTTTCATATCCGTGTTTGGGCCTACCTTTTACTTGCCTAATGCCTTTAGCCCTAATGATGACGGGAGGAATGATTTGTTTGTTATTCCTTCAGTAGGACTGGAAAGTATCTCCATAGTGATTTATGACAGGTGGGGTAGGGTAATTACTGAGTCTAATGCATTGGATTTTGCATGGGATGGTACGTCTGAGGGAAAATTATTACCTGAAGGAACGTATGTAATTCAGGTAGAGGGACAGAGCTTGGGTGGGGAAGAAATCTCCCGAACGGGAACTATTACCTTATTTAGGTGATCAAGACAGGAAAAGAGGTCCCTCAATTCATAAACATTGGGTTATTTTCATTCTTATGTAATAGATAGGGGGTTATATATTACCTGCCTCCATTCATAATTGGCATTTTGCATCATAAGCAGTCTAACGCCGATGAGCCTAAAGCCAAATTCCTCACCTAAGCAGACGGTTTCCACCCGGAATACTGTTATGCTAAAAGCTACTGATATCGCCTACGGAGCCATAGTATTGAGCTTCATGCTAACTATAAGCATGGTGGTTACAAAAAACCGACATGCCCAAAGAATAGATACTCCACCTTCCTGGGATAAAAAGATGTTAGCAAAGCTTCCCAGTATTCCGAGTATGCACTTGAAGGAAACAGAAAATGAAACTGCCTTTGGAGCTATGCATGTAGGATTAGATCCAAAAGACGTAGAAAGTATTCCCCACATAGCAGATGTTTCCCAAAAAGTAAGCTTATACGCAAAGCTTATGGAAAGAGAAGAGGGGCAGATCATGGTCAAGTGTATCGCTGACTCATCACTTGATATGGTGTTGAAGGTGCACACCAATTTAGGGGAAGAAATTCTTGAAAAATCTATCAATGCAAAGCCTAAAGCCAGCATGTTTAAGATATATTCCTCCAGACTAGTAGCGGGAGATTACTTTCTAACCCTGACAGATAATACGATCATTATCTGTC
>JBCBKZ010000138.1:0-10027 GCA_038520955.1 Bacteroidota bacterium
CAGTGCTGATGCTTTTCACGCCATTTTTTTGGCGAGAGTCGTAATATTTTTCCCAAAAAATGAGCATTTTTTGAACTAATTCATGTACCATTCATTTAGTAAACAAGTATAATGGTCTAATTTCCTGACGCTTGCCTATCATTTATAACATGAAATATATTTAAACATAAATTCCCTCTTGTTGATGTTGTATGATTTAGGGCAAATAAATTTCAGTTAAAGAATTTCAGATATTGAAATTTCTTTTTTTACTAAACTACTTATCCACATTTCCACATTTTAAACAACTCCTCCTCAAATAGTTACCTCCTTCCTTTTCCTATGCTTTTTATAGCATTTTGGGATAATTTCTTTTCTCAAACAATTACTCTGCTAATAAACGTACATTCAGTTAATCTCAGTGGGTGCATAATACTCCTTGACAAATGGATAAATCTTACACAGACACATAGTACGATAAAGGGTAAGATCCATTCTGTTAGATATACTTTTAAGAGCAGTTGGGGATGGCTCCCACAACATGCACCTTTATTCCACAAGATCACTCATCACTTTTTTAGTTTTTATGGGAGCCAAACATTTACTGTTAATACTGATACTTGCTCTTTCTACTTCAGCTTTTGCTCAAAGTCTGGACCTCAGCCCTTCTCCTTCGAGTACAGACAGTACAGTATTTGTGTGGCAGGCTTGGAATGAAGTTGCTGAGGAAAGCAACAGCTTCTTTGCGCCACAGATCAGGTGGTCCAGGAAAAACCAACGGATAGGGTACATAAGAGTAGGTTCTTCTATTACACGTACTTTTTCCTTTACGAATGTTGGAAATGGACCCCTGCAGATTTCAAGAATCTCTACCAATTGTATTTGTACCAATGGTCAATGTGTCCCTACCAGGGTACGCTCCGGAAGCTCCGGAAGGATCATTGTAACGGTAAGCCCCGATAAACCCGGTTACTTTAAGCAGTACATTCGAGTTACTTCGAATGCACGAGGCTTCGTCCAGATACTTTCAGTTGAAGGTGTAGCCTACCAACGCTAGCATTATTCACTACCAGCCCATTGCTACTAAGACGATTGATATTTTCACTACGAGGGAAATATCAATTTCTTTTTTATATCTTCCTCTCCTCCTTCTTATGGTCCTTTTTACAAAAAAGTGTTGGATTCCGACATCTATGAGAAGGCGCCATTTATGCTGTGCTTGTAATTATCCGCACCATGACCGTTATCCAAAAGCCATTATTTGCTATAGTAGTTTTACTTCAACTCTTTTCTTTTCCTACGAGTATTCTGGGGCAATTACAGTTTAAGGATGCTGTAGATAAGAATTTCAAAAGCACTTTATTACTACATAAGGAGTTTGTGAGCATCCCTAACTTGCCGCCAGTGGACCCACAGGCCATGCTCAAAAATATCAACTGGGCTGCTGAGAAGTATGGTGAAGTGGGCTTTACCACAACCTTACTTGAGTCCAAGACCTTTCCTTTATTGCTGGCTGAGAAGGTTTATGATCCTTCCTATAAAACCGTACTCTTCTACTTCCACATTGATGGACAACCCATAAACCCGGAAGCGTGGGATCAGGAACATCCCTTCACGCCGGTGCTGAAAGAAATGGGAGAAGATGGCAAATGGAAGAAAATGGAATGGGATGCCCTGGATGAAGAAGTTGATGAGGATTGGCGCATTTTTGCACGGGCTGCAGCCGATGATAAAGCCCCCATCAGCATGCTCTTGACAGCTCTCAACATTCTCAAGATGGAGAATGAAACACCTACCTTCAATATCAAGATCATCTTTGGTCCGGAGGAAGAATATGGGTCTTATGCCCTTCTTTCTACCCTACCCAAATATAAGGAACGCTATGCGGCAGATTTTTTTATCGTCATGGATGGGCCTGCACATACGTCTAATAAACCCACGGTTACCTTTGGATGCAGAGGAATAGCCTCCTGCTCCATTACTACCTATGGGGCCTTTACGCCTCAGCACAGTGGGCACTATGGAAACTATGTCCCCAATCCGGTGTTTTCCCTATCCCGTCTATTGACCAGCATGAAGGATGAAAATGGGAGAGTATTGATAGAGGACTATTATGAGGGAATAGAACTCGATGATAAAACGCAAAAAGTGTTGGGGTCTGTACCTTACGATTCAGTAGGATTAAACCAGAAATTGGGGATTTATACTTCGGAGAAAGTGGGAAGTACCTATCAGGAATCCATGCAATATCCTTCCCTGAACGTTAGACAAATAGGGACCTCCTGGAAGGGAAAGGGATTAAAAACTGTGATTCCTGAATATGCCACAGCTCACCTGGACCTCAGATTGGTAGCAGAAACTGATGCGAAGGAGCAAACCCAAAAAGTCAAAAGGCACATAGAAAAGCAGGGATATTATGTGATTGACAGGGACCCAACCGAGGAGGAGAGGCTTAGCCATCCGAAAATCGCCAAATTTATCTTTTCACGTGGCGTAAATGCTTTTCGAACAAATCCTGATTCTGAGTTTGGGCTAAAAGTAAGAACCCAACTGACATCTTATTTCGGTGAGGAGCCTGTAGTCATCAGAACCATGGGAGGCACAGTCCCCATCATTCCATTGATTAATACATTGGATCTTCCTACCGTTATTGTGCCTATGGTCAACATGGACAATAATCAGCATAGTCCCAATGAAAATATTAGAATTGGAAATATGAAGCAGGGAATCCATACTTGTTTGGGTATTATCTCTACCTCATTTACAACAGCGAACTAACTTTAAAGTTCAATGATACCGTTGTGTAAGGGAGATTCTCACTTTTTTCAGATATTCTTGTAACACCTCCAGGGTTTAGGCATCTAAGCGTAAACGTGTTTACATGAAAAATCCACTTTCCTCCACATACTCAGAGGCAAAAAACAGAGAACTGGTGCTGGCTTCCCTGGATGGGAACAGAAAAGCCCTGGATGAACTGGTGCATATCCATCAACCATTCATCTATAACGTAGCCTGGAAAATGGCGCATGATCCCAATGATGCCATGGACCTTACCCAGGAAACCCTCCTGAAGGTAATCACCAAGTTGGCACAGTTTAACTTTAAAAGTTCCTTCAGAACCTGGCTGTATAGAATCGTGGTGAATGAATTTCTCCAGTCAAAAAGAAGGAAGATGGAAAAAGTGATCACCTCCTTTGAAGAACACGGAAGTAAATTGGACTTAATCCCTAACCCTGATTTGACCACTGAGGAGGAAATCACAAATGCAGAACTATCCCGGGAGATGTCGATCAGGTGTCTCTCCGGCATGCTAATGTGCCTGAACAGGGAGCAGCGGCTGATTTACATCCTTGGAGACACCTTTGGGATAGATCATAAACTGGGCGCTGAGATATTTAATCTTTCTCCACAAAACTTCAGAGTAAAGCTTCACAGAGCCAGAAAAGACCTGTGCAATTACATGAACAATAAATGTGGCTTAGTGAATCCTGATAATCCCTGTAGGTGCCCGAAGAAAACCAAAGCCCTGAAAGCCATGGGAAAACTGGATGAGAAAAGTATGCAGTTCAATGTAGGATACCAACACCAGATAGCAGACTATGTAGAAGAAGAGCATGTGCAAGTAAGAGATATGATGGCAGAAAAGGTCAACAAGCTATACAGAGCGCACCCAGTCAAAACCACATTCAAAAAAGAGACCCTTATTTCAGAAATTCTGGATGATGAGGACATTCTCAAATATTTCGGCAAGAATTAATTTTTAGTCCCCCTAAAGTAGATCAGAGGCCTTCCTGAAAAACAGGGAGGCCTTTTGTATTTGTAACACTTCCAGGCTCTCTGCATCCAACTGATGATCTCAACATAATCATTAAACACTATCATCATGGAATTTATCAAAACGACCACCGTCGACAAGCCCATAGAAAAAGTCTGGGAGATTCTGGGAAATCAGTTTGGAGAAGCTTACAAATGGGCCGGAGGACTTTATCACTCAGAAGGATTTGGGACGCCTGCATTAGAATATGCTCCTTTTAACAGCAGAGCCTGTAATACTTCTCAGGGAAAAATTACGGAAGAGATCAGGGTCTTTGATCCGGAGAATTATAAGCTGGTGTATGAGGTAGTGAAAGGCTTTCCAGGTTTTGTAGAAGTAGGGAAAAACCAGTGGAGCCTAAGCCCAGTTGGAGACAAGACAGAAGTACACATGCATCTGGTTATAGAGACGAAAGGCATCATGGGTTTCATCATGGGACCCATGATGGGCATGCAACTCAAGAAGGTAGTCAGCACAGTGCTGGAAGACTTCAAACACTTTGTAGAAACCGGAAGCCCCAGCCCATCAAAAGCAAAGGAAATGGCCAAACAAGGGCAGCTAGTGGCTTAGTAAAACGGTGCTTACAAATGCCATTATTTCTGTAACACCTTCTATCCTCCTGTATCTAATCAGTGAATCCTAATTATTAACTCACAAGAAAATGACCAATAAGGAAATCGCGAATCGCTTGCACGAACTGGTAAAAGCAGGCGAATACTTTACCGCCTATGACGAGCTTTTTCACGAGAATGCTGTAGCCCTGGAACCTCAGCTAGCAGAAATGGGCCTGGCAGAAGTAAAAGGCCTTCCCGCTATCAAAGAAAAGGTAGGGACCCTTAGTCAAGGAATCTCTGAAATGATTAGCAGGGAAATGTCAGCACCTATAGTTACAGACTCTCATATCGCCTTTACGAACATAGTGAAAGCCAAGATGAAGGACGGGAATGAGTTCAACCTAAGTGAAATCTGTCTTTATAAGCTGGAAGACGGAAAGATTTTCTCTGAAGAATTTATCTATTAATCTCAACTAACATGCGAATTCAATTATGGATGGCGACCCTGGCCATAATTTTCTGGACAGGGTCAGGGGAGCTGCATGCCCAAAGCATGAGCAAGCCCTATAAAACCCTAAAGGTTAGCAGACTGATCAAGGCACCTGCCGAAAGAGTATGGCAAGCTATGGTGAAAGACTATGGAGAGATCTCCAACTTTTCTCCCTACATCTTTGCCTCTAACTATGAAGCAGGCTCTTTGGAAGGGGTAGAAGGGGCTCAGCGCAGGTGTTACTTCAACGAAAAAAGTACTCGCTGGTCCCACGAGACCATCAAATACATAGATGAGGAAAACATGAAAATGAAGAACATTCTCCTAGGTGCAGAGAAGTTTCCTCTGGATATAGATAATTCATATGCCATTTATTCGGTAAAAGATAACGGGGATGGGACCTCTACAGCTGGATATGAATTCAACTTCCGAACCAAGCCCGCCTTCATGGGTGGCCTGTTCAAGAATCAGTTTAAGAAAACCCTGGAAGGCACCCTTGTGGGACTAGATCACTATGTAACCACTGGAGAAATAGTGAATGCCACTAGCGGTAACTGGAAAGAAATTAAAAAGCAATACAACTAACTCAATTCAAACTGTTATGAAAAAAGTCGTTTCAATTTCATTATTCATCATGGGTCTGTTGGCCCTTAATCTGAACATTATGTCAGCACAAAATACCACCATTACGGTAGCTAAAACAGTCGAACTTTCTGCGGACCAAGTATGGGAGCAGATCAGAATCATGGACAACATAGACAAGCTCTCCTCTGTGGTAGCTACCGTAGAGTGGACAGGTCCCAAGGACGTGGGCGGATCTCGCGTGTGTAAGAGCGCAGACGGACAAGGCTACTTTAAGGAGAACATAGTAGACTTCTCTGATGCAGAACGCACCTATACCTATGCAGTAGTAGAAGGGGTTCCCGCCAAAAAGATGGTCAACAACTTCAAGGTGGTGGACATGGGATACCAAAAATCTCTCATCCTATGGACCTCAACCTTTGAGTTTATGCAAAACCCCAATATGACGGAAGACCAATTCAAGGGGTTCATTAACTCTTCCGTAGATGAAATGATCCAAAATACTATTGCTCTGGCTACCAAATCCTAAGTTTTTCTCATGGGTCGTTTCTTGGAATGCAGGTATTTACCTGCGTTCCTCATTTTTACTTACCATCATGAAAGCTTTCTACTTATTCATCTTCCTCCTTTTTCCCACTTACCTCATGAGTCAGCACCAACACATGATTCTCCAAAGTGAATTCCTGAAGAAACCCATAGAGATAGACATGTATAGATTGGGAGAAGAAGCTAAGCATATGGTGTTTCTCACTGATGGCAAAAAACTGCTGGATCATGATGCCCTACCGATTCTTGAGGACCTAACTGAGACAGGGAGCATTCCTTCTGCCTACTATGTTTTTGTCAGTACGGTGCATCCAGAAACTGGAGAAGATCATAGAAACGAATATTTCTTCTGTAATGAGAATTACCTCCACTTCTTTGAGAAAGAACTTATTCCTAAAGTAGAAGAAAAGACTAAGCAATCCTTTTCTCCGAACAACCGAAGCCTCATAGGGATCTCCTTTGGAGGACTCAATGCCGCCTACTTCTCTGCCCATTCCTCCGCCTTTAAGAATTATGGCCTCCTCTCCCCCATCACCTATCCGCGTAAAGAAGTATTTCAGGACATTACCTTCTCCACCCAAACAGATCTTAAGATCTATCTTTCTACCGGGAAAAATGATGCAGAGCGATATGTGAAGAACCTATCTGCTACTTATCTGCAAAAAGGCTATCAATTATCAATAGTGGAAACGGAAGGCGGGCATGATTTTCCAAACTGGAATTCGCAATGGGAAGAATTGTTGGGATTCCTTCTCGCTCCCTAAACTAGCTGAAGTGTCATGCTTTCTGTATATTTTGACAGTGGAGTTACAGATAGATATAAGCAAACCTCTGTTAACACAATTTAGTGATCAGCTACCAGGCCAGCTAAATCAAGAGAAGTTAACCTTAGATCCTTCTATGGGAAAGGGAATCATCACCCCCTATCACCTTCCAGGATCGATAGAACTGTTCTACTTCTCCTTTACCCTTCATGTTGATGTTTCCTTATCATCTCAAAATGACCTGGAAAGCGAGTGGCTTTTATTAAACGTAAATCTCTCAAATACTTCCCTAGAAAAGAAGGTTAACGATCAAGCCATCCTTTTTCAAAAGCGGCTTCCAGCTGGCATGCTATTCTACCCCCCTGGTACGACTGTTCAAAGTAGCAATCCAATAGGACAACCTATGGAGATTTTGCTGATACGATTTCCAAAGAATCTTCTCGTTCAATACATGGGGGATAATCAGTCTTTGCTAGAAAATATGACGTATTCGCCCATCTATGAAGATCTTGACTACCAAACAGAGCAACTTATTCGAAAAGCACTGAGGTCATCAAAGAGTCCATTTATTCAGCATGCTTCTGTTCTAGAGATTCTAGGTATCTTCTTTAACAAAATCACTAACAGAGAACACCGAAAGGCTGTTAACAAGCTTCATCCGGAGGATGTAAAAGCTCTATTTCTGGCTGCCAGTAAACTTAGGGACCCCTTAGCGAAAGAACTTCCCTCTGTTGAAGTATTGGCGAGTATGGCTGGAATGGGGATCACCAAGTTTAAGCAGAGCTTTAAGCAGGTATTTGGGACGCCTCCTATCAGGTATCATCAAAAAATCAAACTGGAATATGCCCAGAATGAATTACTGGCTAAGAGGAAAACGGCATCTGAGCTTAGCTATGAGCTAGGATATTCTCATCCCTCCAAGTTTACGGTGGCTTACAAAAAGTTCTTTGGCACTCTCCCTTCCCAGATATAGGCTATCCGTCTTTTAGGGTAACTTTTTTGACTTTAAAGGATAATCCCCTCCTCAATATCAAGAATACCTTTGTTTCAAAAGGAATTTTATGAACGTTTTTGTCACCGGAGGATCAGGATTTGTAGGTCAAAACATCATTCCTGTTCTCATCGAAAATGGGTATACAGTTTACGCCCTGGCCAGAAGTGAATCTTCAGCGAACAAAGTTTCACGTATTGGTGCTATTCCTATATTTGACGATCTCACAGACCTGGGTAGCAACACTCTCAAAGCCCTTGCCTCATGTGAATTTGTTCTTCATTCAGCGGCACACATGGATTTCACCTATGACCCTACCCCCTTCTATGCTATCAATGTAATGGCAACCCGGAATTTACTGGAGATGGCTAAGCAGCAAAGGGTAAAGCACTTTGTGTACATCAGTGCCGCACCAGTGGTACCGGGCTCTCCCATCATAAACCTAACAGAAGATCAGGCGAAAGAAGGACTACCCAAAGCCCTATATCCTAAAACCAAAGCAATAGCGGAGAAAGCAGTCCTGGCCGCCAATGATACCCAGATGAGAACCCTATCTCTCCGCCCCCCGGCAATCTGGGGACCTGATAATCACCACTATAAGGAAATATTCTCCAGAGTAAAAAAGGGACAATGGAGGTGGATAGGAGGTGGTACGCATATTCTCTCCACCATCCATGTAAAAAACCTGGCAAATGCTGTACTGGCTGCTTTCAACTCTTCTCAGGGAGGAAAAGCTTACTTCGTAACTGATGGAGATCAGCGCCCCATCAAAAAAACTTTCAGCAGCATTCTTCAGGCTTACGGTTTGGAAGCTGGTGATAAATCCCTTCCTCGCCCTGTGGCAGTCATCGCCTCTCATATCATTGGAAGAATTTGGAAAACCTTTCAAATAAACGGAAGGCCACCTGTAGCTCCCATCATGATCAGACTCATGGGAACTGAGTTCTCCGTATCAGACGCTAAAGCCAGGCTAGAATTAGGATACAAGAATGCATTATCCTTTGAAGAAGGCATAACTAACCTAAGTAAACAAGATCATGACCAGATATTTTCTTTCCGTAATAATGATTAGCCTTTTCTTGAGTGTACGAGCGCAAAAGGCTGATGACATTTTAGGTACCTACTGGGTAAATGAGAAACAGGGTAAGGTGGAGATCTATAAAGAGTCGAACAAGTACTTTGGAAAAATCATCTGGAGGAAAGACGACAGGAAGGACATCAAAAACCCAGATCCATCTCTAAGATCCAGATCGGTCATAGGTATGACTTTTCTGAAAGACTTTGTGTTCAGCGAGGGGGAATACGTAGATGGCTTTGTGTATTCTCTTGACAATGGAAATACATATTCGGGTAAGATGTGGCTGGAGAAGGGAGGAAGCATGTTAAAGATGCGTGGCTTTATAGGCATATCATTGCTTGGCAGAACGGCCACCTTGGAGCGTGTAAAGGACTAGTCAAAATACCTTCACTTGTTAGATCACAATACTTTTGAATCCCAAATAGATCTGCTGCTATACTGATAGTTCAAGTAGGCTACTTCACATTCATTAATGTTCAATTCAAGTTATTCTCCCTGCTAAACCCTCAGAATGTCTGTTTACTTCACTAAAAGCATCAACGATAAACAGACAAAATGAAAAACCTAACAGCAATTAGCACTTTCCTTTTCAGCATACTACTGTCAACGACCTTAATGTTTGGACAGTCTGAAGGAGACCTGGCAACCCTCTCGCTGGAAGCTTCTGAGGTAAACCTTAGTGGGGAATGGGAAATGAACAGCACTACCCCTAGAGGGCAACGGTCATCAGACATGAGCATCCTTCATGAAGGTGAAACCGCCAAAGCCAAAACCGATAGAGGAAAAGTGGATATGCAGATTGAAGGGAATACCGTCTCATGGGTAGCTACCTTCAGCACGCCTCGAGGGAGTATGAGAGCCATTTTCACCGGAACTATAGAGAACGACAGCTTTATGTCAGGCACCTTTCAGATTCCCAACAGCCCGATGGCGGATAGAAAAATGAACTGGTCGGCCACACGCACTTCTTACGATGTACCCGAGGACAAGAAAAAGAAGAAGAAAGACAAGAAGAAAAAGAAAAAAGATAAGGCAGATAAGGAGTCCCAATCCTAGCAGTGTTCGGTCTCGGTTAATGTAGACCAAACCTGCCTACCTCAGCCCGGAATTTGCCCGCTTGGGAGAGAAAACTCCTTCAAGCGGGCCTTTTTGTTCCCTTCTTTGTGAAACAACATAACTAAGCAGGCCATTATGAGAAAACGTAACATCCATACATTCTTCTTATCTGC
>JBCBKZ010000139.1:0-9976 GCA_038520955.1 Bacteroidota bacterium
ATAAATAACCATCCTAAATACTGACACAAACCAAATCCCCAGATTAGCCATACTGAAATCACGAGCACCATTTTAACCGGCTGATATGAATAAAGTTACAAACAGAACGCAGGATGAGTTATTGCTCAGTAAAATCATTAATCCTAATCCACAAGGCAACAGGATTTCTGACCTCATGGATAATATCATCATCTGGGATAAGAAATACGTGATCCCTGATGGATACCATCCCCTCACCTTCGAAATCATCAGAGATCATGAGGGAAGGATACAGTGGATTTTCCCCACAAATAATTTATTCCCGGTTCACACTACCATGGCTAAGGGAATAACCAAAGAGGTCCCAAAATCAAAGAAGTATCTATCCCGATTACTCTTCTCTTCAGGCCTAAGAAGCATAGGATCTAGTGAAACCGTGACGATTCTTTTCCAGAGAAAACCTATGCTGATGCAGGAAATAGCCAATATTCCTCATCACTCCTATGGGATACTATTCAACTATCAAAGCGGGATGGAAAAGGCTCTGGTAGTCTTAACCCACCGAAATGTCCCTTCTTATGTGATAAAGATCCCTTTCACTACTCTGGGCCATAAGTACCATGAGAGGGAAAAGGCTAACCTGGAGGCCTTGAAGCATGTACGGTTAACCAAAAGTATACTTCCTGTATCTATTCCCACCAAACAGGCAGGAGTATATGCATACAAAGTCTATCATACTCCTACTGCCAAGCAAGCCAGATTACTGACTGGATTGCACCTGGAGTGTCTCATGGAGCTTTACAAGCTTCCTACAGCTAGCTCAGGGATTTTCTCATATGTACAAGAAATGGAGGAACAGCTCAGTGAGATAGCTCCCGAGTATGACCACTCCCTTATTCTGATTAAGGAGTTATTCGCACAGTTTAAAGGGAATTCCTTCCTACCAGTAGGATGGGGAAATGGACAGTTTATCCCAGGGGTTCTAGAGGTATTACCAGATCAGATAAATATGAACAACTGGGAAAGATCCTCCTCGGATCTCCCATTATTCTTTGACTGGTTTCAGTTTAACTATCATGCCTCCAGTGCTGGTAGCCTTTCAGCTATAGCTGATGAAGTAATTTCTTCCTATCCGCAAATACTCGAAAAGTGGACTGAAGAGATTCCTCTTCATACACTACATGCCTGCTTTGCGCTTCATTTCATGCTAAATGAAATTGACGGAATCCTGATTAAGGACCCCGTCAATGGAAAAAAGAATTATGCTTTATCTGATGTTACCAGCTGGCTAAAAAAGCTATCAGCTAATGCCGGCCAGGAACAGGTAGAATTTGAATATTCTCACCATAAAAACCTGAGCTATCATCTGTAATTATCTGATAACTGCAAATCGTTCATAGGTAGCACCAGTTTCATTTTCTACTTTCAGGATATAGTATCCAGGGCTGAGTCTGCTGATATCTATCTGAGACTTAACTTCTCGGGTTGCCTGAAGATCATTGGTAGAAATAATCTGTCCATTCAGACTAATCACTTCCAGGTGTAATGATTCCGTTCTTTCCTGAAGCAAGCGGATTTCCAGAAGGTCATTCGCCGGATTAGGGAAAAGGGAAAGGGAATTGATGCCCGCATTAAGCTGGTCTTCCACGGAAGTGGTAAGTCCTACGGTGGTACTTTCTGTAAGCATACAACCAGCATCATCTGTTATGGTAACAGAAATCTCACCTTCAGAAAGGCTGTCTGCTACGCGGGTAGTTTGTCCATCTGACCATAAGTAAGTATATGGAGGTACCCCACCAGACACGGTCGCGGTCGCCGAACCATTTCCTGTACCGTTATCATTAGTAGAAGAAACTGAGAGGTCTGGATCAGAAACGATAACAGTTGTAAAGATTCTGTCTGTAGTTCCACAAGCATCTGTTACCCGTAATGAGTAGGCCGTGGAAACCTGTGGGCTGGCAATAGGATTGGCTAAGCTGGCATTATTCAGATCACTTATGGGTGACCAGTCATACTCATATTCTCCGGAGAATTCTTTTCCGGATATGGCAAATGCACCTACCTGACCTGTTCCAGCGATGATACCCACTGAGGTACTTCTTCCGGTAGCCAGATTTATTTGGCGTAATTCAGACTGGAAAGACCCATTTCTGAAAGCTGCCATATACAGATTATTGCTAAACGGATCAAAGTCCGCATCCTGGGTGAAGTTGGCATCAAAGCCAATATTCCCTATTCTCGATGAAACCCCTGTATTAATGTCTACCAGGAAGATATCATCAGTAGCCAGGTCCAGAGCGTACATTTCTCCGTCATTGGAGATAGTAATCCATTCAGGAGCTTGTAAGCCTACTATGGCAACTGTAGGGATGGCTGTTCCACTCTCAAGGTTAAACTGATATAGCTGTCCCCCGCCTGCATTTCCAATACTTAGCCCAAACATTTTTTGGGAAATGATGTCCCAAGCTATCCCTCTCCATCTGTGGTTAGTGATAGGCTGGCTATTTCCAATAATTTTACGGGAGCCTGTCAGACTATCCAATAAGATTAACTGGTTAGCTCTGGAGTCAAGAACATATAAGCCTCCAGGGCCTAAATCTCCCCCTACATAATCTCCTTCCAGGCCACCTGAAATCTCAGATAGGTTGGTAGGTGTTTGCAGTTCTACTCTTGATAAGGAGTTAGATTCAAGATCTATTACCATGACATTCTCTCTTGAGAAAGGAACTCCTCCTATAGCCGTAGGACCACCTCCCAGCATGATCTGCTCACCAGCACATAGGGTAGTATCTGCTCCTACATCCACAGTAAGGGGACTCTGCTGAATAAGGGTAAAGGTTTTTACAGAGGTACTATCACATGCATCTGAAACAGTAACCATATATTCTCCAGCTCCTACTGAGCTAAGTGTTTCTGTTGTTTCTCCCGTATTCCATGCGTAAGAATAAGGAGGTGCTCCATTAGATACACTTAATTGAATCTGTCCATTATTACTAGTCTCACAAGAAGGCAGGGTTTCTACTCCACTTACCACCAATGCTTCTGTGTTCAGCTCAGAGAGGGTGATTCCAGTAACCCCTTCCTCACCGTTAAAGCCATCCACCATAAAGTGGTAGGTTTCACCAGGCGTCAGACAGAAAGCTTCAAGCTGTGAAGCAAAACTACAGCCTTCAAGGTCGTCATTAGCTGCTATGAAGGTGAAAGAATTAAAGTCGTTACAGTCTCCAATCTGGAAAAGCGCTATCTGGGTATCAAAGGTGGTAACCTCTCCATCATTACATAGGTCTATTCTGACTGCACCTGATGATGGCGCTGTGAAGCTATACCAAATGGTATTATTTACGGTAGAATCACCACACCATCCCTGGTTGATTTCACATCCTGCTGTAGGTCTTTCCAGCGCAGTTTCTCCATTCTGGATAGTAGCATTTTTGTGGGTAAAGATTCTCTGTGTCCCATCCACTGCCAGGCTCACTGCCTCACACACATCATCTCCTTCTGGAACAAAAGGCGCTTCTACTTCAGATACCTCAACACAAAAAGGGCCTCTGGTAAGATCCGGGCTGGACGCCTGAATGTAGTAAGTATTGCCAGGAGTGAGAGCGAGTGTATCTATCACTGCATTATTTTCAAATCCGGTACGTCCACCATCTTCACTACAAGTAAGAAGCCTGAAGTCAGATAAGACATTACAGTCTCCTCCGGGAAGGTCATAGACGGCCAGAGTTGTGTTCGTATTTCTTATAGGTTCGTTGTCTCCACTTAAAGCTAAATCTGACTTGACAGCCACAAATCCAGATGCTGGAGCTACAAAGGAGTACCAAAGGGTAGCCGTATTCTCCGAGAAACAGGCCGGAATGGCTTCTCCATCCTGCTGGGTCGCAAACGTATTATCAGCATTGGGGATGCCATCACAAGTCGCATCCATCACGAGTGCGGTGGCGGAGCAGACATTATCGTTGGCGGGAGGCGTAACCTCATCAACTTCTATACAGAATGCTCCTTCTGATCCTAAAAATCCTGATACCTGGATGAAAATGGTTTCTCCTGGCGTTACCTTTACAGAATTCAGGACCGCATTAAATTCTTTTATGTTCCCTCCGTCCTGGTTACAAGTAATATACTCCAGACTAGCTGGGTCATCACAGCTACCACTTCCTAATCTATAAAGGGCCATTTCTGTATCCTCATTAGGATTAGCTACATCCAGGTCAAAATCAGTACTTACTGATACAAACCCGCTTGCGGGTGCTGTAAAAGAGTACCACACAGAATTAGGTACTCCCAAAAAACATTCTGGTGCATCAAATTCACCATCCTCAGATCCGGCATTCGTATTATCCCCATTAGGAATTCCATTACAAGAAGCACCTACGATTAAAGGAGTAGCGTTACAAATGCTGTCATTAGGTGCAGCAGGCATAGGAGCCTCTGACTCTGAAACCGTGATACAAAATGATCCTTCCAATGATTCCTCTGTCCCATCAAAACCCCAACCGGATACCTGGATGTAATAGGTTTCCCCAGGGATTACTTCCACCTGAGTCAGTACTGCATTAAAGAAAAGGTCAGAATCACCTACTTCCCTATCCTGGTTACAGTCTAAGAGTACCAACTGGCTGAGGTCAGAACAGTCACTCCCACTTAGGGAATACAGCGCCATTTCTGTGTCCTCCAGCGTTCCTTCTACAAACTCATCTGTTCTTATATCAATGAATCCGGAAGCAGGTGCAGTTATTTTAAACCATACAGATGTAGTCCTACCAGAGAAACCTGCATCCCCGGTATTACACTCATCTTCCTGAGGCACAGGCTCATTAGGTTGTACAGTGGCACCAGTATTATCTGCATTGGGAGCTCCATTACAGCTTTGACCTATGACGAGCTCTGTAGCGTTGCACAGATCATCATTGGTGGGTTGAGCGATTAACATAGTACAGAACATGCCGGAACCCAAAAGGCATGTCAACACCTTGAACAGATGCTTCATGTGTGGAAATACTTATTTTTTTAGAAAGAAAAAGAAAATAATGGGCATACATGCTTGCGAAAAGCTTACACATTTGTCCCAAGAGCATTGACAAACTGGTGCGTAAAACAAGCTTTTTGCCTAAGCAGGCGAAATCTGGAGTATGTTTGAAACTAATAAGAAATTTCATTTGCAGCAAATAGCTGCCTTTTCATACTAACGGAAATTACTAGTAATATTGTCTGATCTTGCAAAAATCATCTTTTGGGATATTCTCCATATATGAAAAAAAAGAAAAAACTACCTCCACTTTCCCCTAAATATTCTTCCTTTCAGTTAGAAGCCGGTGTAGACGAAGCTGGTAGAGGCTGTCTTGCCGGGCCGGTAACTGTCGCTGCTGTCATTTTACCAGAGACTTTCTCACTTGAGGGTCTGACAGACTCTAAGTTATTAAGCCCTGACCAAAGAAATCACCTGAGGGGAGCTATCATAGCACAAGCCGTCTCATGGAAGGTAGTCATGGTCCCTCACTCCCGAATAGATGAAATCAACATATTGCAGGCTAGTCTGGAAGGTATGCACCTGGCCATCGCGGGCTTAGATACTGTGCCTGAGTTTCTGGCTATAGATGGTAACAAGTTTCCGCCTTATAAGGATATCCCACACGCCTGTCTGGTAAAGGGAGATAGCAGATTTGCCAACATTGCTGCAGCTTCCATTCTGGCCAAAACCAGTAGAGATGCCTATATGGAGGAACAACATAAGGTTTATCCTCACTTTGGCTGGGATTCCAACAAAGGCTATCCTACCAAAAAACACAGAGAGGCCATAAAAAATTATGGCCCCTCCCCTATTCATCGAACATCTTTTAAGTGGTAGTTAGTAGCCTGCGGCAGTGTCATCCCCCCTTGGGTCTGCTCCACCTTCCAATTTTCCATCTGGTCTTACCAGAATGGCATCTACCCTACCTATGCTGTTTCTTTTCTGTAAGCTATGTCCCATCTCAGCCAAGGTGGTGGAATCCTGTATGCTGAAGGAGTTAGGCTCAAAGAATACAATTTCTGGTTTCCACTGATGGTGAAAGCGTGAAGCTTTTACTGCTCCTTGCATACTCATGCCATGCTCAAGTACATTTAGTATGGTTTGGAAAACAGAGGTAATGATGGTAGATCCTCCTGGAGTCCCCACTACCATAAGCAGTTTTCCATCTTTTTCTATGATAGAAGGCGTCATAGAACTTAACATTCTCTTACCTGGCTCAATCGCATTTGCTTCTGCTCCTATCAGGCCGAACATATTAGGTGTACCAGGCTTGGCACTAAAGTCGTCCATTTCATTGTTCAGGATGAAACCTGCTCCTCCTACTACCACATGGCATCCGTACCCGCCATTAATGGTAGTAGTCACCGAAACGGCATTTCCATCAGCATCCACTACTGAAAAGTGGGTCGTTTCTTCATGTTCTGCAGCAATTTCTCCAGCAGCTATATCATCACTCTTAGTAGCAACTGCAGGATCAAAATCATCCATTCTGCTATGGATATAAGTAGAGTCCATGAGTGTCTCTATGGGAACAGGATAAAAATCCATATCGCCTAGATGTTGAGCTCTGTCTGCATATACTCTTCTTTCTGCCTCTATCATCAGGTGGGTATTCTCAGGACTATGCCAAGGACTTTTACTCATCTCAAAGGGTTCAACCATTTCCAGTAGCTGAGATAGGGCTATTCCTCCACTGGAAGGTGGCGCCATGCTGATAAGCTTATAATCCTTATACATAGCTGTGATAGGCTCTCTCCAAACCGCTTCATATGCTTTCAGGTCTTCTCTGGTAATGATTCCATTTCCCCTTTCCATTTCTGCTACTATCAGGTCCGCAGTCTCTCCCTCATAAAAACCTGCTTGTCCATCTTCCTTTACTCTAATCAGTACGTCTCCCAAATCTGAATGAAAGATGCTATCACCAGTAGCCCATTCTTCTTTTGAAGAATAAGTGGTTTCTGTTGTGCTGTATTTATTAAGTCTCTCCAGATGATTATTGAGGTTTCTGGCTTCCTTTTCAGTTAAGGTGAATCCATCTTTAGCAAGTCTAATGGCTGGCTCTAGCAGTTTCTCCATAGGAAGGGAACCCAGTTTTTTGTGGGCTTCAAACATTCCTGCTACAGCTCCGGGAACGCCAGAAGCCAGATGCCCCTGTCGGCTCATTTCTGGTACTGCTTCCCCATTCTCATCCAAATACATATCTCTGGTGGCAGTGGCGGGAGCTTTTTCACGATAATCCAGGTTATGAAGGCTTCCATCTGCTTCTCTGATCACCATAAACCCTCCCCCTCCGATGTTACCTGCTACGGGATAAACTACTGCCAGGGCATACTGGACTGCTATGGCGGCATCAACAGCATTACCGCCTGCCTCCAGGATCTCTACTCCGGCAGCACTCGCTAATGGGTGTGCACTTACCACCATAGCTTGATCTGCTATCACTCCTTCTTCAGTCATCCAGGCTGATTCAGAAGTTGTTTCCGTTTTACACCCAAATGAGAACACCATCATGCAGAAAGTGATGGTGAGGATGTATCTGGGCCAATAAGTTGAAAGGTGCATTAAGGTTAGGATTAATTGTATGGAAAAAAGTTTGTAGACGCCTAAGCTACTGCTTTTTTCATTTTATGTCCATTATCTAAACTTTCTGTACGTATAGGTAGTTTTGAAAGTATGCAGTATGATACGGGCTTGCTATGGCTTAGGAATGATTTGAGGTTACATGATCATGAGGCTTTGGCGAAGGCATTAGGTCAATGTGAAAAGGTGGTACCGGTTTACTGCCTGGATCCAAGACATTTTGGCGAAACTCCCTTCGGCTTTCCAAAGACAGGTGTCTTCAGAGCCAAATTTCTTTCTGAGAGCCTTCAATCCCTTGCCTCAAAGTTGAAAGAAAAGAACAGTGGGCTATTGATACGGGTGGGGAAGCCGGAAGAGATACTTCCTTCTATTGCAAAAGAGTATGAGGCAAAAGCTGTTTTCTATCATAAGGAAATTACCCATGAAGAAACCCAAGTAGAGGAATCTCTAGAGGAGAGGCTATTCCAGATAGGCGTAAACTTTGAAGGATTTTGGGGAAGTACGCTATACCATATTGATGATCTCCCTATGCCTGTTTCTTCCCTTCCAGAGATATTTACCCAATTTAGGAAGCAGGTAGAAAAGCTTTCCTCTCCCCGGGATTTAATCCCTACACCCAACCATATACCCAGCCCTCCTATCCCTGATACTGATATTGCTGCCATAGCCTATTTACAGACCCCTACATTACTACTGGAAAGTAGATCAGTCCTTTCTTTTAAAGGAGGAGAAACAGAGGCCTTCAACAGATTACACAATTACTTCTGGGAGTCGGATTCCCTGAAGGCCTATAAAGAGACCCGAAACGGTTTGCTTGGAGAGAATTATTCTTCCAAGTTTTCCCCTTGGTTAGCTCATGGATGTATTTCTCCCAGGAAGATCTATCACGAGGTCAAAAGATACGAGAATCTTAGGGTCAAGAATAGTTCTACTTACTGGCTAATCTTCGAATTGATCTGGAGAGATTATTTTAAGTATGTGGCTAAAAAACACAAAAACACCCTGTTCTTTCCAGGAGGAATAAAAGATGAACGTCCTGATGTCCTGGAAAGCCCTGAGAGGCTGGAAAAATGGATTGATGGGAATACGGGGATTCCCTTTGTAGATGCGAATATGCGGGAGCTCAAGCTCACTGGCTTTATGTCTAACCGTGGCAGACAAAATGTAGCTTCATTCCTGGTGAAAGACCTTCAGTTGGATTGGCGTGCAGGAGCTGAGTACTTTGAATCCCAACTCATAGACTATGATGTGTGCAGCAATTGGGGTAATTGGAATTACGTAGCGGGAATAGGTAATGATCCCAGAGAAAACAGATACTTCAATGTAGTTTCTCAAGCCAAAAGATATGACCCCAGAGGAGAATATGTCCGCACCTGGATTCCGGAACTGGAAGAACTTCCCTCCTCACATGTACATGAACCTCACAAACTTCCCACAGGTCAGTTGAAAAACTTTGCCCTTTCATTGGGATCATCTTACCCCTACCCCATTGTCAAACTAGCAGGTTCCAAGTCCTCCTATTCAAAGAAGAAATACTAAGACTTCTTAACTAAAGATGATGCTGGTTTCATAGTGTGTTTTTTCTTTGCCTGATTTTAATCTCTCATTATTCACTACCTTAATCATATGCATCAAAAAGCCCATGAAGTAGTTAATGAGATCTTTGGTCTGTTTGAGAAGTATGGATCTCAAAAATACGGCGAAGAGGTAACTCAATCTGAACATATGAGCCAGGCTGCTATCTTAGCCCAAGAAGATGGGGCCGATTCGGAGGTTATTCTGGCCGCTTTTCTGCATGACATTGGTCATCTTTCAGCCTTAGAAACCGAGCATGAACGAATGGGAGAGCTGGGTATGATTAATCATGAAAAGCATGGGGCTGATTTTCTGTTGGAAAGGGGGTTCTCCGAAAAAGTAGCCTTTCTGGTTGAGGGACATGTAGCTGCCAAAAGATACCTTACCTGGAAAAAAACGGACTACTATACCAGGTTATCTGATGCAAGTAAACAGACGCTCGAATTTCAGGGGGGACCTATGAGTGATGAGGAAGGTACTGCATTTGAACAACATCCATTATTTCAGACCTGCCTCGATATGAGGAAATGGGATGATGAAGCCAAAATACCAGGAGTATCCCTATATGATGTTAGCGAATTAAAAACACTCATGCTTAAGCACCTTACTTCCTAATTTTGGCTTGAATGCACGATTTTTCTTTTCACAGAAGATTTTTCTTTTCTATTAGGGACCAGAATATGGAAGGTACTTCCTACCCCGGGTGTACTACTTACCTTAATGGTGCCTCCCATTCTCTCTACAAAGTTTCGGGTAAGCACTAATCCTAATCCGGTTCCCTTTTCTGCATCCGTACCAAGCGTAGAAATCCTTTCCAAGTCGAATAGATTC
>JBCBKZ010000013.1:0-19732 GCA_038520955.1 Bacteroidota bacterium
CTTTGTTGAATTTGATCAGGATGAACTCATTCTCTTTCTTCACAGAAATAGCTGTTCTGAAGTTATCTCTGATGGTAAAGAAGATCCCTACCAGTATACCTACCCCGATTCCTTTCAGAAGGTCTGTGGCTAATACCGCCAGGATGGTAATTACAAATGGTGCGAACTGATTCATTCCATTATCCCACATCTGCTTAAACAGCTTGGGATTGGCAAGTCTGTATCCAATAAGGAGAAGGATACAGGCCAAACTGGCCAAAGGAATCATTCTCAAGAAAGTACCTATGGTAATCACTGATCCTAATAGGAAAATACCGTGAATGATGGAAGCCATTCTGGTTTGTCCACCAGAAGCTACGTTGGCGCTGGAACGTACAATTACCGCAGTGATAGGTAAAGCTCCCAGTAATCCTGCCAATGTATTAGCAGCTCCTTGTGCCAGTAATTCTCTACTTAATGGAGAGCTTCTTTTATGAGGATCCAGTTTATCTACCGCTTCCACACTGAGTAAGGTCTCCACACTGGCTACTATCCCTAAGGTAAAGGCTGTAACCCATACCGCACTATTCCCTATGGCTGAGAAATCAGGAAAGACCAACTGGTCTAAAAAGCCTCCTATTCCCTTAATTTCAGGAAGATTCACAAGGTGGCCATTCTCTCCTCCCATCAGTACCCACTCAGGCTTCACGCTTCCGAATAACATGTTCAGGAAGATTCCTCCCACTACTACTACTAAGGCAGAAGGTAACCATGTTACATTTTTAAGTGGCGTTTTACTCCAAAATATGAGGACAAATAAACTGATGATACTGATCACCAATGCACCTGGCTCAATGTGCGTCAGAGCTGCCCCTATCATACTAAAGGTATTTTTATCTTCCGTTCCCTGGAACATGAAGTCAAAAGCCTCCACATCATATCCTATAGCGTGAGGAAACTGCTTCAGGATCAGAATCACACCAATAGCAGCCAACATTCCCTTAATTACTGAGGTGGGGAAGAAGTAAGCCAGCGTTCCTGCTTTCATAAACCCCAGGGCAATCTGAATCAAACCTCCCAGCATTACTGCCAGTAGGAAAGCTTCAAATGAACCAGCGTTTTCTATCC
The DNA here is from genome assembly GCA_038520955.1 of Bacteroidota bacterium. Taxonomy (GTDB): domain Bacteria; phylum Bacteroidota; class Bacteroidia; order J057; family J057; genus JBCBKZ01. Next base: position 1,108 of record JBCBKZ010000013.1, read on the forward strand.
CAACTAATACGATGGCAATCAGTCCGGCGGCAGGTCCACTTACACTTAAGGGTGATCTGGAGATTAGGGGGACTATCAAACCACCGAGTATACCTGCCAGAATTCCTGCAAAAATATTTTCTGGTGAAGAGGCCAACGCAATCCCTAAACATAAGGGGATTGCCACCAGAAAGACTACCAGACCGGCCGGTATGTCATACTTAAAGTTTTTCCAAATACTTAGGTCAGGCTTACTCTGCATGCCTCCACCGCTAGTATTCCCTCCCTTTGTAGTAGCTTTTTCCATATTTTAGATGAAGTGTATTTATGTGCTTAGCTAAATTTTTAGAAACCTTCCCCAATTAACAAACAAGCAGACGTAAATGAAATGTTTGTTCCCTATGAGAAAAGTCATGATTTTTCTCAATAAAACACGTCTACATGTAGGTTGAATTAAGTAAAGAAGAATTTAAATCCTGATTTACAAGTAGTTAATAAATATTACGTACGGATTCTCTTCTATGTAGTTGAGATTGTAAACGTAAAATTTACGTTAATTTTTTTAGATTTCATCCAGAATAGACCAATTAACTGAGAATTTACCCTACCTGAGAAGCCTCCTAGTTAAAGGAGGTATATGAAAAATATACTATATATTATTTCCCTCATTTACGTTAGATAGAGGTAGCTCTATGAATACTTCCGCTAAGGAATCCGGGCCTATTTAAAGTACAGTATTCCAGATTTCTTCACTCTTCTCAGGATAATCTGTGGTACAGTGGAGTCCTCTACTCTCCTTCCTGATACTGGCTGACTTTATGATTAGGTAGGCTATGGTGATGATATTCCTCAATTCTGCTAACTCTGGGGATATCTTGGTTTTTTGGTAAAAGGCCTCCGTTTCATGGAAAAGGAAGTCTATTCTTCTCATGGCTCTTTCTAAACGTAGGTCACTTCTCACTATCCCCACATAGTTACTCATGATGCTCTGTACCTCTCTGAAGTTATGAGAAATTAATACCCACTCTTCCGTATTGCTAGTCCCTTTCTCATTCCACTCAGGAATTTCTTCTTCCCAGCTTACGTCCACAGCAGCATCCTTTATGGCTTCATAAATGTTCTGTCCATAGACCAATCCTTCCAGTAAGGAGTTTGACGCTAATCTGTTGGCGCCATGTAGCCCAGAGCAAGTACACTCGCCACAGGCGTATAGATGTTGAATGGAAGATCTGCCAATCTTATCTATAAGAATCCCCCCACATATATAATGAGAAGCCGGCACCACCGGAATCATGTCTTTGGTGAAGTCTATTCCTTTTTTGAGTAGTGTTTTATAGATCGTTGGGAACTCATCTGTCAACTCATGAGCTGATATGTGAGTAGCATCCAGTAGCACATACTCCATACCGGATTTCTTCATCTCAGTATCTATGGCTCTGGCTACAATGTCCCTCGGCGCCAGACTTTTCCGTGGGTCATACTCCTGCATAAATTCTTCTTTCGAGTAAGGCCTTTTTAGTATAGCTCCTTTCCCTCTCAGAGCCTCCGTTATCAAAAAGGCCGGGCTCTGACCCGGATCATAGAAAGCAGTGGGATGGAACTGATTAAATTCCATATTAGCTACTCTGGCCATAGCACGGTACGCCATCGCAATCCCATCTCCTGTGGCTATAGGAGGATTGGTGGTACTGGCATATACATTCCCTGAACCCCCGGTAGCCATGACAGTGATTTTTGAGAGAATGCGAATGACTTTACGCGATTCCAGATTCAGCGCATATACCCCGTAGCAATTTATATTGGGAGTACCTCTGTTGATGTATCTTCCTAGGTGGTGCTGAGTGAGTAGGTCCAGCACAAAGAAGTGTTCCAGGATTTCTATGTTGGGATTTTTGCTGGCTTGTTCCAGAAGGACGCGCTGGATCTCCCAGCCGGTAGCATCTTTTGCGTGGAGAATTCTGTGTTCAGAATGACCTCCCTCTTTCCCCAACATAAGCTCTCCATTATCCTCTCTGTCAAAATTGGCTCCATAATCCAGCAACTCCTGAATTCTGGCAGGCCCATTCTCTACCACCATTCTTACCACATCCTCATCGCATAGGCCATCTCCAGCGTCCAGCGTATCAGCTACGTGCTTTTCGAATGTATCTACCTCATCTGTTACACTGGCCACTCCTCCCTGTGCGTAGGCGGTATTAGTTTCGCCACGTTCAGTCTTGGTCAGTACGAGTACTTTATGATGCTGGGCTAGTTTGAGGGCTATGGAAAGACCGGCCACGCCACTCCCTATGATGAGATAATCTGTTCTGATTGTTTGATCCATATTCCTGCTGTTAGCTGAAATGAAGCTGCAAATTAGCAAACTATTCAGCACAAAGGCATTAAGGTCAGGATTTTCATATTCTCCTATAAAATCTTCTCTACCTTGCTACCAGCGTGGACCTTTTCCCCCTTATTAAAATCAACCTGAATTAGGTTAATACCCGGCTTTTTTCCGGGACTAAAATCTCCCAGAATCTGTTCCATCCCTAAAGCCTTAGCAGCCTGAAAGGTTAACCAACTCACCAGTTGGTGAAGACTAAGTTCAGGAAAGTTGGTAGCTAAACAGAGCGCTTCCTGCCATACATCCAGATCCTCATTACTTGCAAGACTGTCTGTCCCCAAACAGATTCTATCAGAGAAAGGAATGAAGCGATCTACATCCGGAAGCTTGTCGTGTAAATACAGGTTAGACCTGGGGCAGAGGCAGAAGTATGAATTGGGAAACTCTGTCATCAACCATTCTAACTGGTCAGAGCTAGCTTCAGTAAGGTGCACCCATAAGACAGGCTGCTCTTTAGCAAGGTGTTGGCTGATGTAGGAGGCAGGATCTTTGCCTTCTGCAGCAGGCAGAGGCAATCCCAAACGCTCGTTGAAGTTTATGAAAGGGCCACTGGCATCCCGAAATAAGTCTATCTCAGCCTGAGATTCCCATAGGTGTATGGACATTCTTTCTGGAGCCCCCTGACTCACGCCCTTAGCCAAGGGCACTGAAACAGAATAAGGCGCATGCAGCGTAAGGCTAGCGGGTAACCCTTCAAATACTTCCAGCTGTTTTTGGCTATTCTCAAGTATTTCAGAGGCTTTCTCAGGAACCAATCCGATTAGCTCTATAAAGGTATGAGTGAGAACAGGCTGCTGCCTTTTGGGATCTGCCGTGGTAGTGTCATTTGAGATATCTCCTATGCCCACTACTCCCTTTTCATAGCTGAACTGAAGGGCTTTTGTGATAGCATCTATCTGTTCTTCCTTGCTAAAAGAGCCCCTGTTTTTCACCACTTCCAATATAAAGGGGACCATACCAAGTCCCTTGTCAATTATCCCTGCAAGATGGGATAACTCTAAATGACAATGTGCGTTAATAAAGCCTGGTACCAGCACCCCTTTATGGTGGGAGGCATCTTCATGAGGGGCATTAGGACGGAGGGCAATAACAGTTCCTTCTGGATCTGTTTCTATCACATGTTGTTCAAGCCAACCCTCAGGGGTGAATATGGCATCAGCAGTCAATAGTGGCATCCCCCAATTTACAAAAGACAAACGGGATGTTTTTTCTTACCTTTACATAAGTTATGGCCAGAAAGAAAGACATACGGGATTTAAGCCTGGAAGAACTCACAGCTTACATGCTGGAAATAGGGGAGAAAAAGTTCAGGGCCCAGCAGGTATATGATTGGATTTGGAAGAAGCAGGTCCAGTCCTTTGATGAGATGCAGAATGTCAACAAAGACCTGAGAAAGAAGCTGACTGAGGTATATTCTTTCCATAGGGTTCGCATAGATGCCTCCTACAAAAGTAGTGATGGTACCATGAAGTATGCTTTTACCCTGGCATCCGGTCATGAAATTGAAGGAGTTCTTATCCCTACTCCAAAGAGGCTTACCGCCTGTATTTCTTCTCAGGCAGGCTGCTCTCTGGATTGCACTTTCTGTGCTACAGGTCTACTTCCTCTGATGCACAACCTCAAGCATTATGAGATTTATGATCAGGTACAGATCCTAAGAGAAGAGGCCCAAAAGCACTTTGGGAGAAACCTCACCAACATCGTATACATGGGCATGGGAGAACCCCTACTCAACTACAAAAATGTAATGGGGTCCATCAAGATGATTACTTCTGAGGAAGGACTGCACATGTCTCCGCGCAGAATCACGGTCTCCACTTCAGGCATTACCAAAATGATCAAGAAGCTGGGAGATGATGAGGTGCCATTTGAATTTGCACTTTCTCTTCACTCTGCCAACGAGGATAAGAGGAGTGAGATCATGTCCATTAACAAGACCAATTCTCTGGAAAGTCTGAAGGAAGCCCTCATTCACTTCTATGAGAAGACTAATACCCGGGTGACATTCGAGTATTGCTTATTCAAGGACTTCAATGATTCTCTGGAAGATGCCAAGGCCCTGGCACAGTTTGCCAGAGTCATTCCTTCTAAAATTAACCTGATTGAATATAATCCCGTTCCGGAATCTCCCTTTCTACCCAGTACGGCTGCCAAAACACAGGCCTTTGTGGATTACCTGGAGAGCAAAAAGCTTATCGTAAATGTGAGACGAAGCCGGGGAAAAGATATTAACGGGGCTTGTGGTCAGCTAGCCCTACGTGAGAAGAACAGCATAGGTAACATCTATTCCAGTAATTAAGCATTAGTGAAGTTTCAGGATATCATAGGGCAGGAGGCTGCCATCCAAAAAGTAAAGGATGCCATTCAAGGTGACAGGATCCCGCATGCCTGGTTACTCACTGGACCTTCTGGTATAGGGAAGCTGGCCCTGGCACATGCTATAGCTGCCTATGTAAACTGTCAAAACCCACAAGGACTGGAAAGCTGCGGAAAATGTGCCAACTGCCTGCGCATCAGGAAAGGTGTTCACCCTGACATTCACTATGTGCTCCCTATCATAGCCAAGAAGGAAAAAGGGAAGCAACTTATGACGGATGACTACCTCCCACAGTTTAGGGAAGCTTGGGTAGAAAATCCTTACCTCAGCCTGGAAAACTGGCAGCAACTGCTGGATGGAGAAAACAAACAGTTGGGAATTAGTGTACATGAGATTCGGAATCTCAAGAAGAAGATAGCACTGAAAGCCTTTGAGGCACCATATAAAGTTGTCATTCTCTGGTATGCTGAACGCATTAACAATCAAGGTGCCAATGCCTTCCTGAAGCTCTTGGAAGAACCACCGGAGAAGACTATTCTACTCATGACCTGCGATGATCCCGGTTCCCTGCTGAAAACCATTCTATCCAGATGCCAGCAGCTTCCCATGGGGAGAATTCAGAGACCTGTACTCCAAACCTATCTGGAAGAGCATAAGGGGCTAAGTCAGGAAGAAGCGGAGGATATAGCTGCCGTAGCAGAAGGGAGTGTAGGCCAGGCCCTGAGTCTCATGGGAGAAGCCCACCAACAAAATAGCAAGATCTTTATAGACTGGATGCGGACCGTATACACGGGAAATATGGTCAAAATCAGTGAAATAGTTAAGCCTCTGAGCAAAGTCAGCAAAGAAAATCAAAAACTCTTTCTCAATCTTGCCATAAAAAAATTCAGAAATGCGTTACTATTTCATGTAGGGATGGAAGAGATAGCCCTGTTAGGACCTGGCGAGAGACAATTTCAGGAAAACTTTGCCAAGGTTCTGGATGATGAGAAAATAGAAGCCATCATAGGAGAACTGGAAACCAGTCTATATCAGATCAGCAGAAATGTAAATTCTGAGATGGTGTGGGTGGGCCTTTCTATCAATCTGTTTAGAATCATCAGGCATAAGATTCTTCCCTCTAAAGTTTAGAAGATAGTCCCAGAAGCTAAGACTTGATTCCACACATGAATAGATCTCTGATCCCATGGTTCATTCTTACCATTGCCCTTCTTTACGTCTGGTCACTAACCCGTTATGACTATTATCGGAAGAATGCCCAACCTGCCATCAGTTTCTATGATACCACCCATGTAGAAATTCACATCCACAATGAGCGTGAGCCTGCCGCCATCTACGCAGTCTACACCAACCTCATAGAAGGAGAAAGAAAAATAGTTCAGGCTAAAGCAGAAAGTCAGACACATTATGAGCTGGCCATTCCGGTCAACAGCCCCATGCCGGTCCAGCTATATTGTAATGAGGAGGTGGTTCCCATTTTTGTCATTCCTGATAGCAGCCTGTATGTGGACGTCATCCTTAACCCACTTTTCAGCTATATAGACTCCCTTTCCTTCTATGGAATCACTGCCCCCATCTGCAGGTACCAGGATCAGAAGAGAGAAGCAGAACCTAGCCAGAAACGCCTGAATATTCTGGATGCTTCAGACTTCGCCCTCTATGCACACCTACTTGACTCTATTGCCATCATACAGCAAGAGTTTCTCCAGTCACGGGAAGAAGAGCTCCCTCCATGGTTTCTAGCCTATGAGGAAAGTGAAATCTCCTATCATAAGGCTTACCTGAAACTGTCCCATGCTTTTCAGCGGGAAGTAGATCCAGCTTTATTGGATTCTGTTTCTACCAACAATCCTGAAGCCCTCTTTTCTTACTATTACTATCTCTACTTGAGAACTTTCTTCAGAGGAGAATTACATCCATTTGAGAATGATGATTCCTTAAGTATCTCTCAGGCTCATCTGGAGCGGGCGGCTAATCTGCTGGAGGGAGAAATCCGGGACTTCTACCTGGTCTGGTACATCGGAAACCACATTAGAAGGAATAATCATCAGCTTAGCCAACAATTGACCAGTCGGTTTATAGATAAAATAGCGGATGAGAAGTACCAGAAATACCTCCGGAGTTTCACCCAAAATCTCCCTAAATAGACTTAGATCCATCTAATGAAAGCTTCGGGCTTTGTATAAAAAGGAAAATGATTATATTTATAACATTCGGTCGTTTTAGACCTCTGCAGAAATGTTTGCAGGAATCAGATTGAACACGGATCGTATCTGAATATATAAGGCCAGTTATTCTCATTAAGAGCTGATTTTCAAGCTGGTCTAAATGAAAAGTGGTAAATCCTGTACCTAAAACAGGACCTAGGCTGTTGTACGCTGGAAATGAGCGGTACCACTTGCTATCAGACATTCCTTTTTTTGATTCCCCAAACATGCTTTCTGCCAGATGATCAGGCTTTCCTGATCTGAATGCTATGTGAGACAATACAAAGGATAAATATATGGGATGCGGATCGTGCAGTAGTGGATCATGTTCATCGGAAGGATGCGGAAGAAGTGGAGGTTGTGCTACAGGCGGATGTAATAAGCTAAATTCCTTTGACTGGTTGGGCAATATGAGGTCTCCGGACCAGCCCGAAGTAAACAATGTATATGAAGTCCGTTTCAAAAATACCCGCAAAGGGTTCTATAGAAATGGACATGGTCTTCGTTTATTTTTAGGTGATGCCGTAGTAGTAGAAAGTGATAGAGGATTTGACATAGGCCACCTGGCCCTGGGAGGCGTAGTCGCAGAACTTCAGATGCGCAAGAAAAACTACGTTAAGAACATTAAGGAAGTCCCCAGAATCTTTAGAAAAGCTAACGAAAGTGATATTGAGCTTCTCAAGAAAGTGAGGGAGCGCGATAGTGAAACCCGTACCCAAGCCAGAGAGATCATAGATGAGCTGGGACTGGATATGAAACTCACTGACGTGGAGTTCCAGGGAGACAACACCAAAGCTATCTTTTACTACATAGCAGACCACAGGGTAGATTTCCGTGAACTTATCAAGAGGCTGGCCAGAGTATTCCGCATACGTGTAGAGATGAAACAGATAGGCCTTAGGCATGAAGCCGGGCTGGTGGGCGGAATAGGATCCTGCGGAAGGGAGCTTTGCTGCTCTACCTGGTTAACTGAGTTTAAGACTGTCAGTACGTCTGCTGCCAGATACCAGAATCTTTCTCTCAATCCCATGAAAATCTCCGGTTTGTGTGGCAGACTCAAGTGCTGCCTAAACTTCGAGCTGGATGCTTACATGGATGCCCTGAGTGATTTCCCTTCTGTTGAAAGACTGGAAACCAAGAAAGGGAAAGCCTATCTCCAAAAGACAGACATTTTCAAACGCAAGATGTGGTTCAGCTATGAGGGAGAAACCAGTTGGTACCCCATAGAGGTAGATCAAGTGAAGGAGATAGTGGCCATGAACAAGAAAGGCGAAATGCCTGAAAAGCTAGTGGCTGCTGAGACTAACAATGTAGGTGGAGCTGCTGCCGTGGAGTTTGACTTTGTAGATGTGGTAGGACAGTTCAGAAAGAATGAGCCTACTGCCCGCAAGAGCAAATCCAATAAGAAAGGGAAGCACCCTAGAAACCAGAGAAGGAATAATAACGATAGAAGAGGGGGAGGTGGCCAACCTAAAAACCAGAAAGGCGGCGGAAACCAGGGTAACAGATCTTCCAAATCTGGTAACCAGCAAAAGTCTTCTTCACAAAAGAACTCTTCTCAGCAAAAATCCTCTTCCAGAAGAAATGGGAATAAAAACAGAAGGCCCAAGTAGGCTGTGGGCATTTTGCCTGATCATTTTTTGCTTGCTCCAGGCTTGTACAAAAAGCCTGGATACTTCCATGGACTTTGATACTGCCTGTTGGGAAAAAGGAGATACCATTTACTATTCTCTGGAGAATTATCCATCAAGTATTTCCGTGAATCCGGTAGTCTTTTTTAACAATGATTACAGCTATCGTAATCTCTATCTGAAGGTGATTCTCAAAGAAGGAAATACCGTTCTAAAGGATGTCATGCTGGATAAGATCTTCATGGATGAAATGGGCGTATGGTCTGTCCCCTATCAGTCTGGAAGCTATCGCGTGGACTTCAGCACAGACTTGGATATTCCCGAAGGAGCCACCCAAATAGGCCTCGTACAGTACATGCGTGATGATGAGCTTTGCGGAATAGAATCTGCCGGCTTTAATGTGGAGTAGTTTTCCTGGTTTCCTAACTACTTTCCTACACTAATAAGAATTGTTAAGAGGACAGGAGTCCTCAACCTTACTGTTTACAAGCAGGAGCTTGCAAACTATCAGCTACGTACTGAACAAGCTCCTGCTTGTTCAGAAAAATGGTCCAAGACTCCTGTCTTGGAATGTTTATTCTTAAGGTAAAAAAGTAATTCCCCAATGGTGCCGAAATATCTTTCGCTCAATATAGTCCTATGGTTTCGCCCAAAACCAGACAGCACCTAAGCCGTAGCTACCGTCTCTTCCGTAAGTGGTTCCACCAATCTTTCCAATCCCATGCTCCTTGAACCTTTCAGCAGGATGGCTTCACAGGGGTTCATGATCCTCCCAATATCAGAAGCAGCGTGTAGCGTATCTTCAAACCAGAAGGTCCTCCCTTGAACTTCATTCAGCATATACTTCATTTGAGGGCCTACACCTACGGTTACATAAGGCTTGATCTCATTAATGAGTTTTCCTATCTCACTATGGGCGCGTTCAGATCCCGCGCCTAACTCAAACATATCTCCCAGAATTAATCCTATTCGGCTACTTCCGTGTACATGCTGGATATTTTCTATGGCGGCTGCCATAGAGGTAGGGTTCGCATTATAAGCATCCAGCCAAAAGGTCTGATTGCCGTGTTTCAGAATTTGGCTTCTGTGGTTTTGAGGGACATACTGATGGATTCCTTTTTCTATCCCTTCCAGGGAGATTCCCAACTTCACGCCTATGCTGATGGCGGCCAGCATATTCATGGCATTATATTCTCCGGAAAGCTGAGACACAAAGTTTTTGGGTGCATCCCATCCTTCATAGCTCACCTTAATCTCCATTTTATCCACTTCACTTTTGAGCATTTCATAGGAGAACTGCGCATCTGCATGTCCATAGGTAGTTGTTTCCAGGCTATATGTCAGAGGCTCCAGATAAGGATCCCCCATATTCAAAAACACATGCCCGCCGTGAATACGGATGTACTCAAATAAGGCAGATTTGGTGCGAAGAACGCCTTCCAGATTTCCCAGTTTTTCCAGGTGGGCAGCACCTATGTTAGTGATTAAACCCATATTGGGAGCAGCGATAGCACAGAGTTCCGCTATGTCTCCTGGCTGATTAGCCCCCATCTCTATGATGGCTATTTCAGTGTCAGTTGGAATGGAGAGTAGGGATAGAGGGACACCTATATGATTATTCAGATTTCCAGCGGTAGCAAAACACTTCTTCTCCGTTTTCAGCACAGAAGCTATGAGCTCCTTGGTAGTGGTTTTTCCATTACTTCCTGTAATCCCTAGTACCGGGATGCCCAGATGATTTCTGTAGGCATTTGCTAGCTGCTGTAAGGTAACCAGGGCATTCCCTACTAGAATGTATCTATCATCTCCTTTTTTTGCGTAGGCAGGGTCATCTATGATTACGTGGCTGGCCCCGTATTCTAATGCACGTGCAGCAAACTTATTTCCGTCAAAGTTAGCTCCCTTTAATGCAAAAAATATATCATCTTTTCGTATTTTGCGGGTGTCCGTACAAATATTACCTTTCTCCAGAAAAAGTGATAGCAAGGGCGATATCTTGGTCGTGCTCATTAGTAGGGAAATTGTATCATCATTTGTTTTCTGCAAACCAAAGGTTCTGTTCATTTCCTCTGGAAACAAGTATATAATTTAACAAGATTCGTGCATGCATACTAAGCCGTATATGAAAAATCTATTACTGATCATCCTTTTCTTTTATCAATTAGTAGGTTTTACTCAAACTTACCGCATCTCTAATGATATTCCGGTCAGTAATGAGCAGGGAGAAGCGCTGGTCAATGCATGGGCCGGAGGGATGATCAATGCTCAATTCTCTGATACTGACATCAACCTGGATGGGCAGAAAGATCTGGTGGTTTTTGACAGACAGGATCAGTCCTTTAGGGTGTTTCTCAATACGGATAACGAATCAGGTGATAACTACCTTTACCAGCCTGCCTACAACGAGATTTTTGAAGACTGTAGCTGTGAGGAGTGGGCCTTACTCGTAGACGCCAACTGCGATGGCTTAGAGGATCTCTTCTGTGGCAAAGGAATAGGGGCAGTAGATGTCTACCTTCAATCGGTCGAAGATGAAGAGGTTAGCTTCACTCCATGGATCATAGATATTGAAACAGTTTACATAAATCCTTCACGTTTATTTACTGAAAGGACAGACATCCCCGCTATCCTGGACCTGGATAAGGACGGAGACCTGGACTATCTCACCTTTCAGGTAGCCTCTAACTTTGTGGACTATCACAGAAATTTTGCCATGGAAAGGCTGGGAAGATGTGATACGCTGATTTTTGAAAGAGAAACCCCTTGCTGGGGGCACTTCTTTGAGAGTAGCGTAGATAATACGGCTACTGTGGAAGATACCGCTTTTTGTCCGCTGAACGGGTTTTCTCCCGTAGATAGAGAAGGCGTAAGGCATATAGGTTCTACCCTTCTGGTTCTGGACCTGAATGGAGATGACCTACAGGACATGCTGGTAGGAGACAGGGCCTTCAATGAAGTTTATGCCTTATACAATGCCGGGAGAACAGACTATGCATATATGGACAGTGTGGAGGTACAGTTTCCCTCAGGAGATGTGCCTATAGATACCTACGTTTTCCCAGCTCTGTTCCACCTTGATGTGGATGATGATGGCCTGGAAGATCTATTAATAGCCCCCAATTCTGAAAATGGGGATGTGGAGAATAGTCAGTCTGTTTCCTTCTACAAAAATGTGGGAGATGAAGACATTCCTGTTTTTCAGCTACAAGAGAAAGGCTTTCTTCAGAATAGCATGGTAGAGTTGGGAGAGTCAGCTAATCCCGCCTTTTGGGACGCCAATAAGGACGGACTGCCTGATCTCATCATTGGTAATACCCAGAAATTGCAAAATATAGATGGCGTTCTGACTGGAGGCGGCAGGCTACAGCTTTTTCTGAATACAGGCACCTTGGAACAGCCTTCCTTTCAGTTAGCAGATGATGATATGCTCTCCCTCTCTCAACGAAATCTGTTGGGACTTACTCCTACGGCCGGAGATCTGGATGGAGATGAGGATGAAGACCTACTGGTCGGTACAGCACTGGGAGAATTTATCTACATAAAGAATACCAGCTCCCAAGTAGGAGAAACGGCTTTTGAGTTGGTGGATCTGGCTTACCAAGGCCTGGATGCAGATGCCTTTTCTGCCCCTTTATTAGTAGACATGGACCGAGATGAAGATCTGGATCTACTTTCAGGCACTAGAAGGGGACGCTTTTTCTACTATGAGAATGTAGGAAGCCCAAGCACAGCTGATTTCCAACTCCGCACTTCTCAGTGGGGCTTCACCAAGGTTCCTAACCCCTTCAATGACACCATTTCTAACAGCTGGTCAAAACCGGTCTTTTTTGATCTAGATAAAGATGGAGAGCAGGAACTCATTACTGGTTCCCTAGGAGGAGAAGTTTTTGTCTATAAAAGTATTTCTTCCGCTTTAACTGATACGCTGGAGTTTATTGGAGAATTAAACAGCTTTGATGCTGGCAGAAATGCTGCTCCTGCCATCTACCCTAATGTACAAGCAGACAGCTTCCAGTTATTGATAGGGAATAAGTTAGGAGGTGTTCATCTTCTTAGCCAGGCATTTAATAGCGTTACCACAAGTATTTCTCCAGGGCTTACGGAGGCCCTGGGGGTCCAGGTTTTCCCGAATCCTTCTACAGGCTTACTTAATATCAGCTTTGAAGAGGTCCTTACCTCAGAAGCAGATCTTAGCTTCATAGATCCCCTTGGCAAAACCATTTTTCAGACCAGCTTGAGTTCTTCTGCCACTATCTCGATAGATCATTTACCATCAGGCTTTTACTATCTCAGAATCCTGGCAGGAGAAAAGATTCACACAGAACCATTCGTGATTCATAAATAATATTATACAGACGCACAGTTTAGGAAGCGGAAATAGCTATTGGCATAAATGGTCTGTGAAATTAAACCAAGGGTCCAGATATTTCTATTATGGTCAGAAATGTACTTTTTATCAGCCTGCTGTGGACAGTAAGTCTTCAGGCTCAGATGCTTCCTTACCAGCCTTCTAACAGTGTCCCTGTTGTGGATTTTACCCAAACGGCCTTTGAATCCCCATGGGCAGGGGGAATGAATAATCCTCAGTTCTCAGAAACGGACCTAAATCAGGATGGCAAGAAAGATCTGGTCGTATTTGACCGGGCTGATAATACCTTCACCACCTTCCTGAATACAGGTACTGAAGGGAACATTTCTTACCCCCACATACCAAAATATCAGGATGCCTTTAAAGATTGTGACTGCAATGGCTGGGCCCTCCTAAGGGATTATAATTGTGATGGGCTAGAGGATGTATTCTGTGGAACCCTCTCCGCTAATATTCAGGTGTACAAGCAAGTTAAGCTGAGTGAAGACAGCATCACCTTCGTACCCGAAATAGACTTCCTGAGAACGGACATAAGAGAACAGTTCTTTCTCTACTCAAATGACATAGACATTCCTTCCATCGTAGATGTGGACTGGGATGGAGACCTGGATATTCTCTCTTTTGGGGTAGCTGGGAATTATATAGAGTGGCACAGAAATCTTGCAGTAGAGAATGAAGGTCGCTGTGATACCATGATACTCGAAAGAGATTCCCGCTGCTGGGGCCATTTCTTTGAGGGAGAATTTGACAATACTGCTTTCCTGAATGATACCCTGAACTGCGAACTGGGTGACTATGATCCCAGTAGGGAAATTCTGCATGTGGGTTCTACCACCACCCTCCTGGACCTGAACGCAGATTCTCTCTACGATGCCCTCATAGGAGACATCACCTTTAACTCTGTCTATGCCTTATATAATGGTGGAAGAAAGGACTATGGCTATATGACCTCAGTAGAAAATAATTTTCCCTCAGCGGGCAATCCCATCAATGTATATGCCTTCCCAGCTATTTATCATCTGGATATTAATAATGATGCGAGAAAAGACCTGATCGTAGCACCTAATTCTCTGGTATCTGAGGACAAAGCTGGCGTACAGGTGTATGTAAATGGCAGTCAAGACAGCCTTCCTAAATTCACTTCGCCTATAAAGGGGATGTTTCAGATAGACCAGTTGGAAGTGGGAAGTAGATCTCATCCCGTTTTGATAGACTATAATGGCGATGGACTGAAAGACCTCCTAATTACCAATTTCTCTACTACTTCGAATGAACCTAGTGGCGTAGTTTCGGAGCCTCTCTCACAATTGTACCTGAATATAGGGTCTGGAGCAGAAGCTTTGTTCAAGCAGGTATCAGAAGATGTATTACTCCTAAGGAGCAATAACCCCGATGTGCTGGGAGCCGGAATAGCAGCAGGAGATGTGGACGGAGACGAAAAAGAAGATATTCTCTTTGGGACAGCAGATGGTCAGTTATGGTTCTTCAAGAACACTACTCTGGATCCTAATTCTCCTCAATTCCAACTAATAGACCAGAACTATTACAACATTAGCACAGACGCCTACTGCGCGCCTGCCTTATATGATGCTGATGATGACGGAGACCTGGATCTTTTCATAGGAAACAGAAGAGGCTTCATAGCCTATTATCGTAACCTTAGCACTTCTGCTCAGCCAGACTTTGTTTGGCAAACAGATGAGTGGGGAGACATCAAGGTCAATGATGAGGTAGGCGGTATATTCTCAGATGGCTATGCCCAACCCACTTTTTATGACATAGATGAGGATGATGAGCCGGAGCTCATCGTAGGAGGCATCACCGGAAGGGTAAGTGTATATGAGGGCGTAGCAGATGCTGCTGGAGAGAATGCTACTACGGCTACCCTAAGCTTATCAGAAGATTTACTGGAAGACAGGTGGATGGATTTCTCCAGCCCAACCTTGGGCATTTTGGACAACACCAATACTCCCGTCATCATTTCCGGAAACCAGCGAGGAGGGCTTCTACTTTTCAGAACGCAAGAAGTATTGTCTACTGCCACCAAGAAATTAGTGGCCAACCTTCAGGCTAAGGTATTTCCTAATCCTGCTACGGATCAGCTCTCCATTCAATTATCTGCTAACGCTGTTGAAGAAACGGAGCTGAGCTTATTCTCCCTCATAGGAGAGAATATTCTCCAAAGCAGGTTTAAGGGAAATGCGCATACGCTCAGTTTACCAGAACTACCTACTGGCATTTACCTATTAAGGCTTAGGTCTGGTGATTCTTTCATGAGCAAGAAAATCTATATTCAGCGGTAGGCTTAGGGCAGGAACCCTTAACTTGACTGTAGGACAAGCAGGAGCTTGTCCCCATCAAAATTGAAAGTTGATAAGCTCCCGCTTGTCGACATGGTAGATGCGGACTCCTGTCCGCTTGAATTTCCCATAAATCCCTAATTTTCTTTCCGTCCAATGATTACACTTTGGGGTTAAAATTGATTAGTAGGTGAAGTGACAAAAGAAAGCTAAGCTAGTCATAGGGATATACAGTTCACATTTAGTATATTCATCAGACCATCAACTAACAGATTCGCCATTATGGGATTATTCGACTTTATTAAAGGCCAATTTATAGACATCATAGAGTGGGTAGATTTCTCACGTGATGTACTCGTATGGAAGTTCCCTGATCAGGATAAGGAGATCAAAATGGGAGCTCAACTCACCGTAAGAGATTCTCAGACAGCCATCCTGATCAACGAAGGGAAAATGGCTGATATGTTTGAGCCGGGCAGGCATGAGCTTACCACCAGGAACATGCCCATCATGACTACTATCAATTCCTGGAAATATGGATTTGACTCTCCTTTTAAGGTAGATGTATACTTCTTCAACACACGCCAGTTTACCGACAATAAGTGGGGGACGCCTTCTCCGGTAACCATTCCTGATAGTAAGTTTGGTCAGGTGGAGTTCCGCGCCTTCGGGACTTATAACTTCCGCATAAAGGACTTTGAGACCTTCTTCAAGGAAATCGCGGGTACCAATCCAGTATTAGCCCTGAGTGATGTAGAAGGCACTCTGAAAAATAAATTAGTAGACCGCTTCACAGAAGTAGTAGCTGAGATGGCTTCTAACGACTTCTCCTTCGTGCAGATGCAAGCCAACAAGACGGAGTTTGTAGATGCACTTAAGCCTCGTATCAAGGACTTCTTTGACGGGTTTGGATTGGAGATCACAGACTTCTCTATACAGAGCATTACGCTTCCACCAGAGCTTCAGGATTTCTTACGTAAGAATACCCAAATGAACATGGTAGGAGACATGCAGCGCTTCATGCAGTTTCAGACTGCTACTTCTCTGGAGAAGGCTGCAGAAAACCCTTCCGGAGGAAATAGCGGCATGGATATGGGGGCAGGTTTTGCTATGGGTCAAGCCATGATGAACTCCATGAACCAGGCAAATACGCCTTCACAGCCAGCTCAGGGAGAATCCAAAGAAGACATCATGAAGCTGCTGAAAGAGTTGGGAGAGCTAAAGGAAGCAGGTATCCTCACAGAGGAGGAATTTAGCGCTAAGAAGAAAGAACTACTGGCCAAGCTATAGGCAGTAGTAGAATAGGAGATATAGAATGAGGGCTTCCATTTGGGAGCCCTTTCATTTTTTGTGGGGACTAAAAATTCAAATCTTCAATTGTAGCTCTAGAGCCACAATGAAGCAAATGGTCAAATTTATGCATCCCTTTTTTCCCACCATTCAAATGGTGGGCTCATGAAACCAAATGTAGAGGCTGCTTTAGCTGCCGAAGGATTTTAAGGGCGGATAAATCCACCCCTACATTGAGTCGCTTCTTTTATCAATGTCAATCTTCCTGACTCTACTCCCACGCTAGGTACCGATTGACCCTCAATTCATTCCCATTAGCCCAACGGTATGACAAGCTTATTTAGATAATCAAAGGGAATACAGCTATATGATTTAGCCTGTATTTGATTGGCTCCATAAGAGCCCTAACCTAATTAGCCCGTCAGGGCGCCATCAAAGCAGGGCGCCGTAGGTGCCCAACCAGCCCATTGGAAAACAACCCCTTTATCACGAGTTCAATTCCAGAATCTGAAGAGGGGAATTATCCCCTTCTAATCATTTATGAATTCTGTCCTTCAATGACTGCCTGATTCCTGTCACTTCGAAAGAAAAATGCCTCCCTAAATGATCATCTTTCAATAAAAAAAATGATCTACTAACAATCCTAAATTTAATGTGAAATTTCTGATAATCAGCGAGTTACACTTGAACTTTTATTTCCAAATTCGTATATTAGAATTAGAAGCTTATCAATAAATATCCGATTGTTATGAGAAAAGAAATAGGAACTGTTCGCGATGCGAACAACAGAACTTACGCTGCCTTCTGGAATAATGACACCCAGGAAGTATACCTACGTCCAGAGCGCGCAGCCCTAAGAACAGCCTTCAAGACAGTTGGCAAAGCCTTCCATGAAACTGAGGCCCTAAACGTAGCTTCTCAGTTTGTGAACAGCCATTCTCTTAACTGGGCTTAAGGGTTCATTCCACAAAATATGCTGCCTGCCTCCAATCGGAGGCAGGCACATTTGTTTTTTGGGCAGATGACTTCCAATTTGCAGCCTAACATTTTGGCAAGATGACATTACCCAAGATAAAAGTGAGCAGAATCTCCAATCTGCAGGATGCCCGCTACTGTGCGGCGGAAGGGGTCCCCTTTTTAAGCTTTTCTCTGGAGAGAGGATTTGATCGTAAGCTGTCTGTACAGACAGTTTGGAATATTAATAACTGGTTGGAGGGACCGGAAATCATCATAGAGCTTAATGGAGTAAGCGTAGAAGAAGTGCAGGAGGCAGGCCAAAGCATGAACATACGCTACGTATCATTTCCCATAGAGGACTGGACGGATGAACTATGGGAAGTACATGATGCCATCATCATCAGAGTTGGAGGAGATCTCAGTCTTGAAATAGCCCAAAAACTACTGGAAGAAGCGGAAGAAAAGGGGAAAGAATTACGCTTTGAAATAGGGTTAGCAGACCTGAAGGAAGCCTCAAAATGGGAAGCCTTATACCCAAAAATCTTCCTCAACTTTCCTCATGTGGATAATGTGGAGACAATAATCAATACGAATGAAAATTACCCATTTGGAATATCTCTTAACATAGAAATAGAAGAGGAGCCCGGAATACTTGATTACGATAAAACAGGTAAGGTTTTTTCCTTATTTCAGGAAAAGTTAGAAATGCTTGATGATTAAGTTTGATTGAATAATTCATGTGGAAAAATATTAAGCCCCACTTTCCAACAACTTATACACCAGTTATCCACACACTTATCCACTGTTTTTATTGGCTTTGGCTACTTTTTGTCTGATGATGTATAGATAACCCCCTAACACTTAGGAAAAAGTATATATACAAATATGTAAATATACCTCAATTTGCCCCCGCAAAATCCACCCTAAACAGCCTCCGCCAGCACCGGCTCTAAGTTCCGCCAACGAATGATTGAGTACTGCGTAAGATGCTTAGTCACTTGTTCTTCTAGGGAACGAAGCGCTGCAACACTTAAGTAAACCATGCCAATACCGCGTTGGTGCAATGCCGCCGGGCAATTACTAATAGGCACAACTTCTGCTGGCACTTCCCGCTCTTTGCTTACATAATAACCTGCCGTTTCATCAACGCAGTTGAAATGATCGGAAGCAAAAGAGTAGCGAAATAAATTGG
>JBCBKZ010000140.1:0-9967 GCA_038520955.1 Bacteroidota bacterium
TTTCTTTGTCTAATTCTCTCAAGGATGCCCGCATATGCCCTCTGGTAAGAACATCATTTTTATTACCCACAGTACCGTAAAAGGGAACCCTTTGGCCATGCTTATCATATTTATTCAGGACAGTATGTAGATGAAAGTCGTCTTGCTTTCCTTGTGGGTCTCTTAACTCCATCCAGATTTTCAATTTGGCATGTCCACTTACTTCAGTACCTTCTGTGAACCTAAGTCTAAATGTCTGGCTTCCCTTTTTTCCGTTGTAGCTTACTTCACTTTCCTCGGTCTCATGGTTAAGGGAAAGCTTATGATCATCAGTTAGGTAGAATCTATCATATTGGGTTCTGGCAATGGGCCACTCATGCTCAGCACGTACCTCATGTATGGTATCACGATCTGATCTTACTTCTACCCGCACAGGTGCTACCTTATTCCAGCCATTATCTGTTTTACCTTTAAGATAATAGTCCATGAATTTCAGGGTAAGCTCTTGAACTTCGGGGCTATAGTAAACATCCCACTTACCGCCTCTATGAGTGTACATCCATTTCTCTTTGCTTTTTACATCCATAAAGGATCTATAACCCCCATTGGTGTGTAGGCCCACATCCGAGAAGGAAACACAGGTCAGGATAGGAATCTCTATATGTTCAACGGGCGCTCGTTTTTCTTCCCAGAATTCATCAAAGAAAGGGTGGTTCTGAATGAAGTCTGGAGGCGTGCTTCCCTGGTTCTCTATAAATAGCTGGGGGTCGTCAGTCATGGCGGATTTAACCTCAGTTTCCCACCAGAAAGCAGGAAAGCCATCTTGGGGGACACCGCCCCAGTTGACTAAATCCCGATACATATCTGTGATACCTTCCCAGGGAGAAATACACTTTAGGGCTTTGGGGGCTTTATTATCGTAATCCCTACAGGCAGCTACGTGGTACTGGGAGATAGCCAGGAAGCTTACGCCGTTCAGTCCCACATTTCCATCACACCAATCCTGTTCAGCTATCCATTCAATTACCTCATAGTAGGCTCTGGACTGGTTCCTATTAAATACACTCGCCTCGCCAGTACTTCCGCCATAACCCGGCAGGTTCATGTTTACGACTATATAATCATTGGCTACCCAAAAATTAGGGTCTGGAGACTCCCAACTGGTAAGGGCAGAAAATCTTGGCTTCCCTACCTGATCTATCAGCCGATATTGCTGGGGGACGCCCTTAAGAGGAGTCTTACCTAAAGCCGGAACCAAATGGTTGTCATAGGGATGTGCACACATAATGACAGGGAGTGCCCGTTTATCTGCTAAGGCTTTTCGGGATTTAAAGATGTTCATGAGAATGGTGGATCCGTCAGAGACAGTTACTTCCACATCCCATTCTGCCAGAATATCCTCAAGCGGCTCTACTAATTCAGCTTTTCCTGTGAAAAATCTGCCGCTAAATAGGGCTTTTGCCAAAACGGGGGCTAGTGCTTTAAGGGCCTTTATCATGATAGGTTTGTATGTGGAAAAGGGCTTAAGAAGAAATACCAGATTCAGTAAGAGACAAATTAGGAGAAGAGGAGTAGAAAAAAATTGTCTTACTTAAAGTTCGAAGAAGCTTTCTCCTATTTCTTGAAGAGGATAGGGATATAATATCTAGCTTTAAGAGAAATGGAAACTCAGCTAGTGATATTAAGAAAGGATATTCTCCAGCATTACCCTGAGCTTACGGAACAGGAATGGAATACTATGATGGAAAAGCTAGAGCCTGTTACCTACAAAAAGGAAGAGATCGTATTTCCAGTAGATGAAATTTGTAGACATATCTTCTATGTGACAGAGGGAATTCTGGCATCAGAGTATCACAGTACGGAGAAGCTGATTATTTCCCGATTCTTTACTCAGAATAGCGTATGTGCGAATTTGGTGAGCTTGCTCAATGAAGCAAAATCGGATGATCAGTTGGTGGCTATAACGGAAGTGAAGGGAGTCTTAATCCCATATGAGGTATTTATGGAACATTACCTCCATTCAAATGGAATAGGCATTTTCTTCCGAAAGAAACTCTTAATCGTCATCCTGGAAGCTAAGCAGTTCGTGTCCCTTAAGACCATTTCGGATGTGAAGTATCAGTTGGCGTATTTGAGGGAACATTATCCAGAAATAATCTTAAATGTGCCATGGAAGCACATTGCAAATTTTATGGGGGTAACACCAGCCTGGCTTAGTAGGACATTAAAAAAGAAACAGATAAAGGAAGAATTATAATCTTTCTATTCTCCTAAGTCCTTAGTTAACTCATCCAGTTTCTTCACTTTATAAGCGAAGTCCCCCTTAAGTTTATTTCGGAAAGCCTGTAAACTATCCAGTAGCTGAGGAATTTCATCCGGCAGAGAATCTGTGAAGAGTTCGCGTAGCCGTTTTGCCAGAGTAGGGGACTTACCATTTGTAGATATCCCGATTTTGAGATCACCCTTAGTTACTACCGAGCACATGTAGAAATCACAGAGATCTGGTGTGTCCGCTACATTGACGAGTATACCGTGCTGTTTGATAGTAGATCGGATCTCTGCATTCAGGCTTTTGATATTGGTAGCGAGAATGGCCACATCTATTCCCTCAATATGCTTCTCGTGGAAAGGTTCTTTAATGAGAGTGATCAGCTCATTCCCTTTTGCGATCTCATAAATCTCATCTCTGATTTCAGGGGATATAAGGGTAACACGTGCATTAGGACTGCTTTTGAGTAGGTTCTCCAGTTTTTCTGTTCCTACAAAGCCACCGCCTACTATGAGAAAATGGAGCCTGTCAGTCTTGAGAAATATGGGATATAGTTGGTTCATGGTGAAAAAGAAAAGCAGGGGCAAAATATTTTGCCCCTACGGGAGATTAAGAAAATTAGAGTGACAAATTATAAGGCTTTCGTTTCTATTAATAATTCTTGAGAGAATTCCTCAAATTCTTCTTGCAAGCGCACTACTTCCCCCAGCACGATCAAAGTCGGCCCTTCAGGAGTATTAGTGGTGACTAATTCTTCTATGGTATTTACTGTACCCACAAACTGGGTCTGTTCAGCCATGGTTCCGGAACGGATAACAGCTATAGGTAATTCTCCTTTTCCCATTTCCTGAAAGGTGGAAACTATCTGTCCCAGTTTTCGAAGCCCCATCAGAATGACGATGGTGGCAGAGGTTTGGGCCGCCAGTGCCAGATCAGCTGAAAGCTTACCTTCTTTAGTAGTTCCTGTCAGGACGAAGAAGCTCTGGTTAATGCCTCTTTTAGTGAGGGGAATACCTGCAGCGGCTGGAACGGAATTTACACTGGAAATACCCGGGATAACTTCTACCTCTATTCCAAAATGTTCCGCATAGGTTTTTTCCTCATGTCCACGCCCAAAGATGAAGGGATCTCCTCCCTTCAAGCGGACCACATGTCCATAAGCGTAGGCGTAAGCCGCAATCATATAATTGGTGTCCTGCTGACGAACAGAGTGTTTTCCTGCCCGTTTTCCCACAAAGATTTTTTCTGCTTTCAAGGGGGCGTACGCTAGTAGTTCTGGGCTGGCCAGTGCATCATACAGCACCACATCTGCAGCTTGAAGGGCTTTGATCCCTTTCAGACTGATGAGGTCTGGGTCTCCTGGGCCTGCACCCACAAGACTAAGTTTAGGTTGTGGGTGCATAGCTGAGTTGTTTCCCTTGATAAAAAGTAGAAATGACAGTTAGAAAATCCTTGGCAGAGCGTAAATACTGCTCAGCAAACTCCTGGCTGGGCTGCTGCTGCTTCATCCGGTAGACAGTCTCCGCCCAATCTCCTTCCCAGGAAATGTCTCCAGATGAGATGAACAGCTCCTGAAAGTTCTTAATGATACCAGCCTGGGTATTAGTAGCTACTTCCTTACTGGTAAGAATGGCCTTAGCGCCATTGACAAAGGCAGTATAGCTGTGATAAATACTGTCCGCAAGTCTCCCTTCTTCCAGGGCAGTTTGTGCCCATTCTCCCTTTTCTTCTGCTTCGTAGATGAGCGTCGCTACCAGGTCTATGACTACCCCTGCACATTCTCCCACGCCTATTTCTGGAATGAATTCTGCCTCATGTCCCCAGTCAATAAATTCATCTGGGGTAAGGTTTCTATTGTTGGCCAGTTCTTTCAGGAGAGCATAGAAATACTTTTTTCCTTGTCTTTTGAAGTAGGTATGGAAGTATTCTCCTTCTTCTCTGTTATGTTCAAAATCATCCAGGACATACCTAAGCACATCAGGACCTCTTTTAGAAGGAACTTTGATCACTTTCTGTGCGAAGACAGCTTCCCCATCCCCCAGAAATCCGCCTCCCAGCAGTACTTGTAAGGCAGGGGCCACGGCCTCACCTACTTTCACGGTACTTCCATGAAAGCCTATGCCGGCTATGCTATGCTGACCACAGGCATTCATACACCCACTGATTTTGATCTTGAGCTTAGTATCATGGATAAGGTGAGGATATTCTTTCAACATCACCTCTTCCAGCACATTACTGATGCCTGTACTGCTGCTGATGCCCAGGTTGCAGGTATCTGTTCCAGGGCAGGCTGTTATGTCCAGGGTACTATCGAAGCCGGGATCTGCCAGACCCAATGCCTTCAATCCCTTATAGATGTAGGGGAGATGAGCTTCAGGAATAAATCGAAGGATGATTCCCTGATTCACCGTCAGGCGGATATCATCCGCAGCAAATCTGTCTACCAGTTCAGCTAAGGTTCTGGCAGTATCAGAAGAAAAGTCTCCCAGACGAACCTTAAGGGCTACTGAATAGTAGGCAGCCTGCTTTTGTCTGTGCGCATTGGTGGCTTTCCATGCCTCGTAGGTACCATCATCCTCTATGTCTAGTAAAGGAAGATCTACTTTTACTTCCGGAGGTTTGGGTAAGAAGCCTTCCGTTTCTATGGGAATACGTGTATGTTCCAGCGCTGCTTTTTCCTCATGAATGAGTTCCATGGTCTTTTCCAGTCCCCAGTCTTTCAGGAGGAACTTAAACCTGGCTTTGAAGCGTTTGGCACGTTCGCCATATCTATCAAATATTCTCAGAACTGCCTCAGCAAAGGGAAGCATTTCTTCTGCAGGAAGAAACTCATAGGCTAGCTTGGCAGGTTGGGGTTGTGCCCCCAGACCACCTCCTATCATCACTTTGAAGCCACGCTCTCCCTGCTCATTGATCTTGGGAATGAACCCCAGGTCATGCATGAAGGCAAAGGCAGTATCTTCTTCACTGGCAGAAAAGGAAACCTTAAACTTCCTACCCATTTCCTGGCAGATAGGATTTCTCAGGAAGTACCAGAAGAAAGCATCTGCATAGGGCGTTACATCAAAGGCTTCTTTGGCATCTATTCCGGCAGTAGGGGAGGCCGTAACATTTCTGACTGTATTACCACAGGCTTCTCTTAAGGTTACCTGGTCTCTTTCCAGTTCAGCCCAAAGCTCGGGGGTTCTATCCAGGCTCACATAATGAATCTGAATGTCCTGGCGAGTAGTGATATGAAGATTTCCGGTAGAGTACTCGTCAGAAACAGCTGCTATCCGCCGGAGTTGCCGAGTGGTCATTTTTCCATAAGGAAGCTTGATCCTAATCATCTGCACACCTGGCTGTCTCTGTCCGTACACGCCCCTTGCCAGCCTCAGGCTGCGGAAGCGCTCTTCATCTACTTTTCCTTCTTTGAAGAGTCGGATCTTCTTCTCCAACTCTATGATGTCCTTCTCAACAATAGGATCTTCTATTTCCGTGCGGAAACTTCTCATGATAAGTTATGTATGTTGAATGGTTAAAGCGGTTTGAGAATGTTCAAAGGCCTGCTTCAGGTCTTTGATGATATCTTCTGGATGTTCCAGGCCTACAGAAACTCTGATTAAGCCGGGAGTAATTCCTACTTCTTGTCGTTGTTCTTCTGTGAGTTTTCTGTGTGTGGTAGAGGCAGGATGGGTAGCTATGGTACGAGAATCCCCTAGATTAGCACTTAAAGAAGCCATTTTCAGAGAATCCAAAAACTGCCTTCCTCTTTCCAATCCCCCTTTAATCTGGAAGGAAAGTACACCTCCTCCAGCTCTCATCTGTCGCTTAGCTAGCTCATACTGTGGATGGGAAGGATGGAAAGGATATTTCACAAAGTCTACCTCAGGATGCTCATGTAGCCAGTCTGCTACTTGTAGGGCATTCTGGCAGTGTCTGTCCATTCTCAAGGCAAGGGTTTCCAAACTCTTGGAAAGTACCCAGCTATTGAAGGGAGAAATGGCCGGTCCTGCATGGCGAGCAAATATTCTCAACTCCTCTATCAAATCTTGTCTTCCGGCTATGAGTCCACCCAGTACTCTTCCTTGTCCATCTATGTATTTGGTAGCGGAGTGGAGAACCAGGTCAGCTCCATAGGCTATGGGTTGTTGCAGGTAAGGTGTAGCAAAGCAGTTGTCTACTATCAGGATGAGGTTATGTTCGCTGGCAAATTCTCCCAGCCAAGCCAGATCCAGCAAGTCTATGGCCGGATTAGAGGGCGTCTCCACAATCAGCAGCTTGGTATTAGGCTGAACTAGCTTGTGCCAGTTATCCGTATCATTGATGTCTGCGTAGCTATGGCTGATATTCCACTTAGGGAGGATTTTGGTGAGAATGGTATGGGTGGACCCAAAGACAGATCTGCATGCCAGGATATGGTCTCCACTATCACATAAACCTGCCAGGGTAGTAAAAATACCTGCCATTCCAGTAGCGGTAGCCAGACCTGCTTCTGCACCTTCTAACTTGCAGATTTTGTCAATCAGCTCAGTATTATTGGGATTGGAGAAACGACTGTAGATGTTCCCTTCGACCTCATTGTTGAACATGGCTCGCATCTGCTCTGCATTCTCAAATACAAAGCTGGAGGTTAAAAACAGGGGGGTAGCATGTTCTCTATGCTGGCTTCTTTCCGTTTGGGTGCGTATAGCATCCGTTTCAAAATGACTCATGATGGTACTTTCTCTTCGTTTAGGGTGAACTCGTAAGTGATGGTGGCTACCTTATTCAGCATGGCGGCTACGGAGCAGTATTTCTCCATAGACAGATCAATGGCTCTTTTGACTTTCTCCGCAGGGATCTCTCCTTCAACATGGAAGGCCAGATGTATGTCAGTAAACACAGAGGGGATGCTGTCAGCTCGTACGCCTTTCACAGCAACCTGAATGTCTTTTACCTCATATTTCTGTTTCTGAAGAATCAGGACTACGTCTATGCTGCTGCAACTGGCAACGCCTGCCAGGAGAAGTGTCATAGGCCTGAATCCTCCATTTACCCCTCCGGTTTCAGGGCTGGAATCCGTATAGAGCACATGCCCTAATTCGTCATGCACTTCAAAGTTCAAGGGCGCTTGTTTCTGCTTAAGGAGAATATTTGTTTCGTTTACCATATCTTAACTAGCTATTTTAGAGGTGCTTAGGTGAAGTCCACATTCCTTATGGGAAGTTTCCCACCACCATCTGCCGGCCCTGTCATCTTCCCCTTGCTGAACGGCACGGGTGCATGGAGCACAACCTATGCTGGGAAAGCCTTTGTCATGCAGGCTGTTGTAAGGAACCCTGTTTTCTGTGATATAATCGTCTACTGCTTCTTTCTCCCACTCTATGAGGGGATTGATCTTTACTACCTCGTATTTGTCGTGCCACTCTACCAGATTGAAGTTTTTCCTGAATGAGGATTGCCCTTTTCTCACTGCAGTAATCCAGACCTCCGCTTCTGCAAGTGCTCTCTCCAGTGGACGAACCTTACGTATCCTACAGCATTCCAGCCTGTTTTCCACTGAGTCATAGAAGCTCATAGGGCCTTTCTCCTTCACCAGTCTTTCCACATCATAGTGGTTAGGGCTATAGACCTCTATCTGCTTTTTGTAGCGGGCAATCACCTTGGCATGTAGCTCATGGGTTTCCTGAAAGAGCCTACCTGTATCTAGGGTAAATACCCTGATAGGGAGGTTCATTTTGAAGATATGATCTACTATGATCATGCCTTCACGACCAAATCCAAGTGAGAAGGCAGCTTTATCTCCATAGATATCTGCTATGGTTTGAAGCCGATCTGGTAAGTCCTGATAGGTTAGTTTTTCAGTAAGCTCGTGCAAGGGAATGGATGACATAGTATGTTCAGAAAAAAGAGTTAGCATGGAAATGGAAAAAGGGAATATGGAAATAGGTACGCAGCTTCTCCCCTTAGGCGGAGGGCCAAATACAAAAAGCCGTTATCTGATAGGAGTTCCTAGCAGCAACAACAGCAGCAACAAATACAAATAATGGAGTTCAACCCTTTTGAAGTGGAGTGGGAACCAGAGAGTGCGCGAGAAAATGCGAATGGAAACTTCATTGGTACTTAGTTTATAGTTCCTAAAAGGCAGGAATTAGCACCTTACATTTTGCAGGTTGCCAGAGGGTCTTAGAGCCTGTTCTCTCACCTCTTCTTTATAAACATATCCCTAAGGATTGCGCATCTAAGTAAAGTAGGGTTCAAGAATTATCCAAACTTTTTGACGAATGTTTACGCATTTTGTAAGGATGGGCAAACTTTTTTATGAAAATGGTAATTATAAAATTCATTGATTATCAATGATTTGCATGATGTTTTTGAGGGAAAATGGAAAAAGGAAAAAAATCTCTGGATTCTAAAAAAAGAAGAGAAGTATGAAGGAGGTAATATTTACGCATAGGGATTTTTTGTCTGGTGGCTGACAAAGTGTACATGCATGTGCGACCTCTTCGAGGTCGAGAAAAACATGGATTGATTATAATAATGAGACCTCTTCGAGGTCTTTTCGGCTCTAATGGGGCAGTAAATATTTCTTGGTGTATGAGCACACGGTCTCATGGAGAATGGCGCGACCCCTTCGAGGTCATGGCTGCTGAAGTTAGTAAGTTATACATACTTAGAGTTTAGATCCTCACCCTGTCATATTGAGAATAGTGCGACCTCCTCGAGGTCGAATAGATTGTTGAGCTACAGCTATAATAAGATGACCTCTTCGAGGTCCCTCCAGTACTTAACCATACTTCCATTGCGACCGATAGATGTATTTCTTGCTGATTATAGTAGGAGAGTCTCGAAAGGATTTTAGCAAGTTTATTGGAAAAGATAAAATAAATCTTACCTTTTTAATTGTGGCTTATTAGTTGATGGGAAGATTGGTCTGGACCACGAAGTGGTCCCATTATTATAGAACAGATAATCATTTAATCTGATCACGAAGTGATCACACAAACATGGCAGGTAGATTCACCCAAATATATATTCACCTGGTATTTGCTGTTAAAAATCGGAAGGCATTGATTCATCCTGATTGGGATGATAGGTTATACAAATACATTGTAGGAATTGTAAATGCAAAGGGACATAAAGCTCTGGCTATAAATGGGCATTGGGACCACATACATATCTTTCTGGGATTAAATCCTACCTAAGCTTTATCAGATTTAGTAAGAGAAATAAAAAAGGCTAGTTCTAACTGGGTAAAAGAGGAAAAACTTACCTCTTTTAAGTTTGAATGGCAAAGCGGATATGGCGCTTTCTCCCACAATCATGACCAATTAGAGACTGTGATTACCTACATAAAGAATCAAAAGACTCACCATCGGAAAAAGGAGTTTAAGGAAGAGTACGTGCAGATGCTGGAAAAATGGGCAGTAGAGTATGATGAGAAGTATATTTTTGGAGAGCTGCTCTAAAGATAGCAGCTTGAAAGGGTTAGAGCCACGGTGGGTTGTGCCTCTACAGATCATTTTGTTTAACAGAACTTACCACTTTAGTTTTTGAAAAAATATCATGGAGCCCCTTTGAACTTGAAAAGACTGTCACAAAAAATAACGGAAAAACTCTAACTAAGGTCCTTATCAGAATAGATAAAACACTCGCCTGATTTCCATTGGTAGATACTACTCTTGTTTTTGTAATCATCTTCCCAACAGTTTTGCCCGTAAAGCTTTCCATTGAGAAATAGTAAATGATGGAGCATGG
>JBCBKZ010000141.1:0-9913 GCA_038520955.1 Bacteroidota bacterium
TGTCTAGTATAATTTTCCTAAGAGACCGAAAATTTAAAATTGATATTAATTCCATATCAAGAATTTCTCGTAAAGGTTTTGAACTATTTTTGGGATTCACTATAAGATTATCGCCGCCTCATTCTCCACCAGCCTCGCTTCATCTTGATTCAACTCTAGCTCATTAATGATGGTGGAAGTGGTAGGTCGGTTCATAAAGAAGACCGCTACAATGATGGCGGCTAATCCGAGGAAAAAGTAATTGCCTGTGAGCAGAAAGGCTACTAAGCTCACTAGACTGGGTGCTTCTAGGACGGCAAATTTGATGATAGAGGTACTTCTGTAAGTTTGAAGTTTTCCTCTCAGGTCTGAGCTTTCTTTAGCAGATGCCAATAAGGTTTTAGGAAGGAAGATACTTCCTGCAATTCCTCCCAGGACCAATACCGGAGCTAGCAGTTTGAATATATCATTTAAGTCTCCCTCACTTTGACCTAGCCCTCCTTCAGATGTGAGGAAAATGGCTACTCCCGCAAAAAGCACCTGGCCTATGAGCATGGCGCCATGGATGAGTTGCAGATAATTGAGGTATTCTTTTGAGGTTTGTCCGTGTGTATTCATAGGTGTTGAAATAAATTGAGTCTCTTTTTTGCTGCTTGCCTAAGTTTGATGAGGGAAAGGGTACCTTTCAAGGTCGCTGAGGCTCTCGAAACGACAGCGGTCGGTGGAACAAATCATCCCTTCGAGAACCTCAGGGATCGTCTCACTCTAACCGAATACATTCTATTCCATATCAAATCTGTTATACTCTTTATCTCTATTACATAAGAATCGTAACCAGAAGTTACTTCTTAGCTACCTTCTCCTGACGTAGAATCTTCTCCATCTTGCGGCCTTTGGCGAGTTCATCTACCAGTTTGTCCATATAACGGGCTTTTCGGGTGGTATCATTGTCTATTTCTTCAATTCGGTATCCACAGATTACCCCTTTGATGAGGGGAGCGTTTGGATGAATGCTGGCTTGCTGGAAGAATTCTTCTATGGTAACTTTTTCTTCTATGAGCTGCTGAATTTTGGCTTCATTAAATCCCGTTAACCATTCCAGAACCTCATGAAGTTCTTCCTTGGTTCTCCCTTTTTTCTCCACCTTATTCAGGTAGTGCGGGTAGATAGATCCAAATACTAATTTGGCTACTCTTTCATTATGTTCTGCTGTGACTTTCATATGATTGGCTGAGTAAGTTAAGTGCTGAAAAAATCCTTCTGGTAACGTGAGAAAGGGTTCTCCTCTTATCTCTATAAGAAACGCAATTACGATGAAAATTCTAAAACGAAACTTCCTATGGGTGATGTATGTAGCATTTGTATGTTTTGCCATTCTCACTCACGATGGAGAACATGCTTTTATTAGCGAGGGGCCATACGCCTTTGGAAAGTACTTTTTATGGTTCCTCTTCATAGCTTTTAATACTTACACCATCTACTGTAGCCAGGTAGAAAACTTCTTTAAGTCCGTCAATAAAATCAATCGATTTCACTGGGGACGACAGATAGGGATAGACCTTTATATTGGGGTTACCATTAGCCTGGGACTCATGTTTTTCAATGAAGGCTCTGCCGGATTTTTATTGATCTGGTTGATTCCCACCATCATATTTGCTAACCAGACTGTCCTCCTATATATGGCTTTGAACTACGATAGCATAGTGGCGCATTTTGTGTAGGGCAGAATGCGGTCAAGAGTTTCGCTAGATACCGCATGGCCCAGCAATCATCCCCCAAGCCCTGCGGTATGACAGTAGTGGAAGAGCCTGTCATGTTTTCCATTTAAAAATTGTATGTCATTCCGTTGGGCATGAAGAGAAGGCATTAAGGGTCAAACGGAATCTTGAGTAGAATTTGATCACGTTGGCTTTTCATGATAGGTTTTTTCCTTAGACAGGAGTCTTGGACCATGATTCTGAACAAGCGAGAGCTTGTTCAGTACGAAAAAAGAGCTTGGCAAGCTCCTGCTTGCCAAAAGAATGGTAGCGGACTCCTGTCCGCCAAAATCATTTTATACTTACTGCTTCAAGACCTTCTGTATGACCTGAGGAGTATTATTCTCATTGAAGCCTCTGACTATGTACACCCCTTGCCCAAGATTACTTAGGTCGATATTCTCTCCAGGAGAAGTACTCAAGTCCACGACTTTGGCTCCCTTGAGGTCGTACACTTCTACCCGGGTGATTTGAACATCATCTGGTAAAAATAGGGTAGAAGAAACGGGATTAGGATAGAAGATTCCCTCAGCAAAAACGGAAGGACCGCAACTCTCTGGTACTTCATCCGTGTATTTTCCTACAAATAGCCCCTGGCCATGGGTAGCTGCTAAGATAGTGGCATCACAGGCGCGTAGGTCAAACATATCTACTCGCATGGGGGGAAGGCCATCATTGTGGTCTGTCCATTGGGTAGCTTCATCAGTGATGCTCTCCAGTCCCCAGATACCGATCTCAGTGGCTATGAGTACACGGTCGTCATTGGCAGGATCAAAGCGGCCCCACCTTACAGGCATATCTGCCAGGTTGCGTTCCAGGTTTGTCCAGCTACTCCCTCCATCAGAGGTAGCCCATACAGAGGCTATCCCAAAGTTGGAGAAGGTAAGCATTATATGATTTGGGTCTGAGCCTATATCTATGGAAGAAATATATCCATTTGGTAGCTGCCCATTGTCTATTCTGGTAGTATTGGCCGTATTGGGAATCCCTGATACGCTATAAACTTTTCCATTCTCAGTTCCAAAGACCAAGGAGTTAGCGGGCTTAGTCAACTGAAGAGCTGTAATGGCTTCTCTTAAGCCAACATTCAGCGGCAGAAATGAAACATCATCCAGTCCCAAATCATCCTTACCTAAGTAGGGATTCACATTGAGCACTTGAAGCGTATCATAGTACCTGCCACTCAGGCTGGCGTATAGTCCTCCGTACGCACTGGTAGCTGGATTGGAGTAGAGGAGATTAGATACATCATCATAGACTACGGGATTGACAAACAGCCCATTCACTACATCATTCACAAAGTAGACGGTATCCGGTCTATGGATAAAATACCTGTTTCCGTAAATCATGGTGATCAGTAGGTTCCCATCATCGCTGTCAAAGAAGTTGAATCCACCATCTCCACCCGAAACCCAGTCCTCTGTTGGCTTATTATCTGCAAAGTCTCTATAGATGGACCCATTGTCTTGAGTTCCTCCGAGGGCCACAGATACGCCTTCCCTTGGGTGTATGGCTGCATGGTAGTACTGAGTCGTATTCAGCCCTTCGTAAAGCCCATCAAATGCGGGAAATTCCTGGACTGGGTTCTGAGGATTAATCTGATCTGACAGGCTTAAATTTTCTGTGAAGTAAATGCCTCCATCTGTACTGATGAGTAGTTCATCAGAACTTCCTTGGATGAACTGAACATCATGGAGATCGCCATGCACATATCTTTCTGGTAGGTTTTCTCTATACCATCTGCTCCATTCTGAAAGTCTGACCCAGTCTCCCTGACTAACTGTCGAAGAAGATGCGTCGGATAAAGCATATAGATTGAGCCCTCCTGTAAGCACCTTGTGCTCATTTGCTGGGTCTACAGCCAGAGACATTGCGTGCCATGGTATATTGAAACCGCCCCGTGGTAAGGCGACACTGCTCCATGTACTACCTGCATCTATGCTTTGGTAGAGGTAGGTCGCATAATCCCGTAACTGGTTGAGGTCATTGGTTAAGCCTACCGTGAAAAGGAAGTATAGGTGAGCAGGATTGGAAGGGGCATGTTTGATCAACGCTCTACCAGGAAAGAAGCCATCCTCTTCCCATGAAGAATTGAATTCATCTGTCACCACATTCCAGTTTTCTCCGTCTGTACTGGAAAGCAGAATGGAACCTCCATCATTTTCTGAGTTACGCATGGTGGAGACATAGATGACGTCTCCTGCTATTTCTATGTCGGCAGCCTGATAGGTAGCATCTGTGCCAGGTATGAGTGGGAGTACCTGTTCCCATCTTCCCCCATTATCCCGGGACCTGTATAAACCTTCTCCTACAAAGGATCTGGTTTCATATTCTCCTGAACCTACAGCTGCATAAATCACACTTGTCCCATTCTCTACACGAACTACCAAATCATTAACATAATAGAAGGGGGCGGTGGAGGAGAGCAATTCCCAACTTTCACCAGCATCCCTTGAGCGGTAAATACCCGTTCCCAGTCCTGTAGACTCTCTGTAGTTGACAAAGGCCGTAAAGGACTCACCCGTTCCCAGATAGATAATGTTCTCATTAGCTGGATCTGCTGCCAAACAGTTGACAGCACTTCCTTCAAAGCCATTGACTTGTTCCCAGCTTGCATTCTGTTTATAGTTAGGATTTTTCCATAAGCCACCACTGACAGAGCCGGTAAATACAGTCCCGCTGGGCGTATGATACAGAAGGGCTCTGGATCTCCCGGGAGTTTTAGTGGAGATTTGTTGCCATTGGAAGTTGGTATTTCTTTTGGAGGCGTTTTCTTCTCTGGCTAGCTGCTGCCTGACTTGGGTGAGACGCTCAAAGGGGTAGGTATTGGTTTGCCTATCCTCTATCATGTAGAGGTTTTGCACCTGCGCACGGTCTGGCCCGTCAGGATATAGGTAGGTTGGGGATGTGTCTTTTTCAGGGGCTTGTTGACAGGAGACCAAAGCAAACATCCCCATCCATATTAGTAGCTTACCACAAATAGAAGTGTAGGTGTAATAGTTTCTCATGTAGATGTGCGTAATAGGTAGAAAATTGACGTTTTAAACAGCAAGGCTTAATACATTAGGTCTTCCTCTGTAATTTATAGGCTTAACTTCATATTTGCCCTAATCGCGATCTGAATCTTGTATATCTATTCTTCTTTCTCCGTCCAAAACTCATAGACAGCCTTCGCCACTTTCGCTATTGCTTTTTCTCTTTCTTCTTGAGAATCATAGGAGTCCATCACAAAGACTGATACGGCCAAGTGGGTTCCATCTGGTAGGTAGATGATGCCGGCATCATTAGTAGCTCTGCATAATCCGTCATAGGTTCTGGCTGTACCGGTTTTATGGGCTACGATGGTCCCTTTGGGAAGTAGGCCCTTGATCCGTTTGTCAAACCATTTATTAGAGAGCAGCATAAAGTCTAGCAGAATCTTCTGACTCTTTGGCGTCAGATAATCTCCTTTAAGAAAAACTTGGAAAAGCTGACTCATGGCTTCGGGCGTAGACCAGTTTTGGTATTGGATGGTGTCCTGCGCTACTTGTATCATTTCCGTTGTGGAGATGGCTATCTGCATCACGCCAAGCTTGTGGATTTCTTCTTCCACCTTCTCCGTTCCTCCTAACAGTCTTAGGAGCACATCACAAGCTGTTCCATCACTGCCGGAGACATTGTATTCCAGAATTTCCTTTAAGGGGAGACTGACGCCAGACGGGTATTTGTTGCGTATGAGACTGTGGCCTGCCTTGGGAATGTACTCACTTGGATCTATCCAGATTGAATCTTCCAGTGAGAATTCTCCTATATCCACCTTATGAAGCATCACCATGCCTATGGGAAATTTATAGACGCTTTGCATGGGAAAGCGTTTGTCACCGTTGAAGGAAATGCTCTCTCCACTTTCCATGTGTAGCGCATTCACGCCTAGAGTTGCTTTCAGGCTGTCCGCAATTTGAGCGAAGCTGGATTCCAAAGAAGTTTGCCCAAAGACCGGGACGACAGTAATTGAACTGCAGAAAAGAATTGATAGAAGAAAAGACCTAAGTTTCATGCTTGAGAATGATGTAAACCTCTAAGAGGGGTAGATGATTAACAAATTTACCTTTCGTTTGACACCCTTCAGGGTCAATGAAAACTGCTGAAAGACTAATAATAGTGTAATCTCTTCGAGATAGAAAAATATGAACCTTGAAGAGGTTCCATTATTTAGTATTAAAGTTTTCATTTGAAAATGATCCAGAAAGGATCACACCTTTCTTCAAAGAATCTACTAAGCAGAGAAAACCTATCATTTCATGGCTATACTTCCGCAAACACTTCATAGTGGATGACCTTTTCCTCAAATTCCAATAGGTACTCCTTATCTCTGGGGTAGTATTTAGCCTTTTCATAGTCTTCTCCTGCAAAGTTCTTAATGACTTCCAGATTCTCCCAATAGGTGATTAGGGTGAAATGAGCTACTTCTCCTTCAGCCCTCCTGAGGAAGGACAACTTCACGAAACCATCTGTTTGTTGGTAATCATGAATAGCTACCTCTTTCATGAAATCAGTGTATTCTTCATAGTGAGAAATACTCGTTCTTCCATGCCAAATTCTCGCGATCATATGTTCTGTGGTTTTGTTGGGGCTGGATATGGTTAATCCCAAAAACTTAATCTACTCTGGCTCCACCATTCAAATGGTGGGCTCATTGGAACTGAATGTAGCTGCTACCGCACGTTTCAAAGGGCGGATAAATCCACCCCTACAGTGGATAGCTTGTTTTGTTAAAAGGGAATCATACCTTGTCCCCAGGATTAGCTATACATCTTACAGAGTGGAAACAGAAGGAAGTGTTGCAGCTAATTCCAGCTAGAGCAAAAACTCAGGCACTTTACTTCCTAAGCTCAATGCACCCGCCGTTCTGAAATTGGCGTCTGAGGCCATGGCGTGCTGACTGACTACGTGCATGTCGCGGTGGAGCTCTTCCAGCTTGTTGGTTTCCCAAATGGCGGAACCTCCAGCCATCTCATAGGCATCTCGAACTACGGAAAGACATAGCTGCGTAGCGGTACAGGCAGCTAGCCTGATTTTCCCCTTCATCTCCATGCTACAAGGACCATAGGCTGTTTCAGCTTGAGCATCAGCTATGGTCCGGTAGTACAGGCTTTCGGCTGCCAGAAAGTTGCCTTCAATCTTGCCAATCTTATCCTGAACGATGGGCTGTTTGGATAAAGGCTTTTGCTGACCCAAGGGTGTTTTCTGTTGGAGGAGGTGTTTAATTTCATCTCTAGCCCTCTCAGCTAGTCCAAGTCCTATGGCTGAGATAGACAATGACAATGCCCCAAGGAAGGAGAATCGGTATAGGGGTTCATCTATAGCTGGCTTAGCTGGAGGAAAGGGTATCCATCTGTCATTCTCCACGAATAGATCCTTAACTGTGTAATCTATGCTGTGTGTGCCCTTCATACCCACCACATGCCAGTTGTCCAGGAAGGTGACCTCTTCCGGTTTTAGGAATACCAGGCCTGCGCCCATCATCACGCCCTCTTTCATCAACTTGACACCTCCTACTATGTGTGTACAATGCTTAATGCCTGATCCCCATGACCAATTGCCACTGACCTTGATGCCATTATCGGCTGGCTCAGCTATTCCCGCAGGTGCCGCAAATCCCCCCACCATGGCGTGTGGGTGAGCGAATATCTTTTCAGCCAACTTCTCAGGAAGAAAGCCAGATACCAAAGAGGAGCAATTAGTCACACTGGTAACCCATGCCAGGGAGCCATTATGGTAGGCCATCTTCTGCCAGGTTTTCATGACCTCTTCTACCGACTGCTGAGAACCACCATATTTCTCCGCCACCCACATACGGGGTAAAGACTGGACTTTGGCTTGGTCTATCAAATCGGTGGGAAGATTACGACTCTTCTCTATTTCTTCCTTTCGTTCTTCGGCTTGTTTAGCTATGGCAATGGCTGCTTGCATAGGGTTAGATCATTTATCTGTGTTATGAGAATCGGGATACCTGAAGATATATTGATTTCCTAATGTTATCAAGAAATCGTTGAGGCTAGTAAGAATATGCTTGCCTAACTAAGCTCCCTTTTTTCTAGAGACCAACCATAGCCATGGAGGAGCTACTGACTGGTAGTGTTCCCAACTTCCCGGTGGTGCATCCCACTCATTTCCTGCTTCCTCCCTCATATGTAAGAGCTCGAATCCTCTGGAAAGAAGGCCATTCATGATGGTAGAAAGAGTATGCCGATACTCTTGAGGACTTTCTATCTTGACGACTTCATCATGTTGATTGGTAAAATTCCAGTGTGGGTCTTTAATCTCTATAGGGTGTCCATCTTTGTAAGGTTGCCAGAGGGGATATCCTTTTCCTTCCCATAATTCATCCCGCTGCCACTCACTCCCCCAACTCCCATCTTTCCAGCTACCATGCACATAGGGATTGTGAAACATCAAATCATATATGCCCATGGGCTTGATGACTCTGGCTACTTCATCCAGGACCTGTTCTATGCTGGGAATATAGTTGATAGAATAGGGTTGAAATACGATGTCAAAGGAAGCAGTCTCCAGCATGCTAAGATCTCGCATATCTGTCTTGATAGCCTGGATCTCTTTCTTGAAAGCTTGAGCGACAAGCTTTTCTTTTTTAAGCTGTTCCACACTAAAGTCCACCACTGTTACCTCTGCTCCGAGAAGGGCAAAGGCAATGCTTTGTTGTCCACCGCCACAGGCCAGGCATAGTACCTTTTTCCTTTTGAGTTCTTCCCCATAAAATCGTAAATGAGTGAGATACTCTTTGGCTTTTTGTGGGTCCATATCCAGCCTCGGCTGAGAGCAGAGCACATCTTGCTGTACCAGCTTATCCCATATGGCTTCGTTGTTTTTAGACTTACTCGACATGGCATGAATATCTTTTACCAACTTATTTCAGATATACCTGTTTCTCCTATTAAGCTTTTATGGAAATAGATTCCGCCATGCCGAAGGGTTTGGGGCTTATAAATGGTGTGTCATCCGGTATCCAGGATATACATATCGCTAGATCCCGTTTGACTCCATTTCCAGTCCCTACAAACCCAACGGGATGACGGTATTAATAGGGGAGATACTACATCGTAAACTCTCCTACGGCCTTTTCGCATCCTTCCCAGTTGATCTGTATGGTAGAATCACTGTAGAGATAGTCTTCCGGTTCCAGCTTATCTGGAAAGCCTTTCCATCCTGCGGTAGGCCCGTAGAAGTCTCCTGATTGAGCTGCTGGGTCCATGGCACAGCGAATAATGCCCGTTGCCCCATCTTCGGCGGTCTGAGCGCGTTGCATAAGGTTGCTTTCTGGGTCCATGCCACCATCAGCAGTTGTGGTTACCTGAAGGTTGGTAAGTGCCAGCCCAGGGTGGGCGAGGAGTGCCTTTACATTAGATACACCTGCCTCTTCCAGTTTCTTCTTGAGTCCGTAAGTGAAGGCGCAGTTAGCCAGTTTTGTCTGGTGGTAGCGCAACCATCTGGGACCTTTAAAGCTGTTGTTCTCTTCTTCTGTTCCATCTCCTCCCAGGTTCCCTCCTTTTTTCTCGAAGTATTGCATTTCCAGAGGAGGACCCAACCTGGCCATAGAAGAGTGATTCACTACGCGTGCCTCCTCACTTTTCTTCAGTAAAGGAAACAGCTCCTTGGTGAGTAAGAAGTGAGAAATACAGTTGGTTTGCATCTGCACATCATAACCGTCTCCAGTGGCCTGATCTTTCAGGGCCATAACGCCAGCGTTATTGACAAGTACATCCAGTTTGTCATACTTGGCAGAAATAGCTTGGGCAGCTTGTTGGACACTCTCAAAGTTCTGTAGGTCGCAGGTAACAGCTTCAAACTCGCCGGAAGGCACTTCTTCCTGTAGCTGTTTGAGAGCGTTGGCAGATCTTTCACTTTCGCGGTTTAGCAATAGAACGGTAGCCCCTTTCTTGGCTAACTCTCTGGCACAGACATAACCCGTTCCGCTGGTAGTTCCGGTTACGGCTACCACTTTTTGGCTCATGTCCTGGCTATGGTTTTGAATGACGGCAGGTAAATGTTCAGTTAAAATTTGGTTCGACATTGAGTTGTGATTTGTTGTCTATGGGGTGATTAAAGGGAAGATAATTAAAATGAGAGCATTCTCTTAGCAGAAGGTGAAGAAAGATAAAAGTGGTCCCACTTTTATC
>JBCBKZ010000142.1:0-9903 GCA_038520955.1 Bacteroidota bacterium
CTCCAAAACCCAGACAGGAAAACTGACTATTTACTTCCAATGGATTTAGTCCTTCTCCCTGGTAGGCATTGGGTTGATTATAAATGGCGTTGCACACCGGAATAGCATTGAAGCAATCCTGTTCTGGTTGATTGGGTGGTAGCTGCGCAAACAGGGACGGGATAACTCCCAAAACCCCAATAATAGAAAGTAGTTTTCTCTTCATAGATAATCTGGAACGCGTGTGACGTACCTAAGGCCCTCTTCTCCTACTGATTAGATGTAAACACTTCCGGTTTACCCCCTTCAAAAAGCAAATGCCTGCTCATAATTACAGAGCAGGCATAATATACAAATGATTCCTTAATGCACTACTTAGCGTACGCAATCGCTCTTTTTTCTCTGATCACAGTCACCTTAATATGACCAGGATACTGCATATCTTTTTGGATCTTTTGAGAAATATCAAATGCTAACTTATCTGCTTTATCATCTGATACCTTCTCACTTTCCACTATTACCCTGAGTTCTCTACCTGCCTGGATGGCGTAAGTCTTAAGTACTCCAGGATAGGAAAGGGCTAACTCTTCAAGATCTTTCAGACGCTTAATATAGCTTTCAACTATCTCTCTTCTGGCACCTGGTCTGGAACCACTAATAGCATCACAAGCCTGAATGATGGGAGAAAGCAGTGAGGTCATTTCTATCTCATCGTGGTGAGCACCTATGGCGTTACATACATCAGGATGCTCTCCGTATTTCTTGGCCATCTCCATTCCAAGTAGGGCGTGTGGGAGATCTGTATTTTCTTCAGCCACTTTCCCTATATCATGTAGAAGTCCAGCCCTCTTGGCTTTCTTAATGTCCAGACCTAACTCGGCTGCCATGATGGAACAGAGATTAGCTGTTTCTCTTGAGTGCTTCAGCAGATTTTGACCATAAGAAGAACGGTACTTCATTCTTCCTACCATTCTGATCAATTCAGGACGAAGGCCGTGAATCCCCAAGTCAATTACAGTTCTTTCACCAATCTCAATGATTTCTTCTTCCAGCTTCTTGGTCGTCTTCTTCACTACTTCCTCAATCCTCGCTGGGTGAATACGTCCATCTGTTACCAGTCTGTGGAGAGACAGTCTTGCTATTTCTCTTCTTACCGGATCAAATCCTGAAAGGATAATGGCTTCTGGCGTATCATCTACTATGATCTCTATTCCTGTTACCATTTCCAGTGCGCGGATGTTTCTCCCTTCTCTACCAATGATTCTACCCTTGATCTCATCATTCTCTAGAGGGAATACAGTAACCGTATTTTCTATGGCGTGCTCGGCAGCTGTACGCTGAATAGTTTCGATAACTATTTTCTTGGCTTCCTTGGTAGCCGTAAGTTGTGCGTCTTCGACGATTTCCTTGATATAGGCTGAGGCTTCAGTCTTCGCTTCTTCCCTTAAAGCCTCCATCATTTTCAGCTTAGCTTCCTCTGAGGACAAACCCGCAATTTCTTCCAGGTCCTTAATCTGTCTTTGTCTTAGGACTTCCAGCTCCTGCTCTTTCTTGGAAATTACGTTAAGCTGCTTTTCCAGATTCTCACGTATAGAGGTCATCTGGTCTTGCTGAGACTTAAGCTTTTGTGTCTCTTTGCGAAATTTATCGTTCTGCTGGTTTAGCTGATTTTCTTTCTGTCGAATGCCATTCTCTCTTTTATCCAGTTTCTCTTTCTGCTTCTTGGCATTATGCTCAAACTTATTTTTGAGCGACTGGTACTTCTCATTTGCAGTCTTAATCTTATCCTGCTTGATATTCTCTCCCTTCAGTTCAGCCTGCTTGATGATCGCATCTGACTGGATCTTTGCTGCTTCTGCTATTCTATTATTGGCACTTTTCAGGACAAAGCGGTTTAGGACAAAGCCTAATACAAATCCACCAATTAATAGTACTACTCCTACAATGATGTCCATGGTTCCTTAATTTGGTCGTTTTATGTTTGTAAAAACGAGCTCTACTGGCGAAAAGCCGATAAGGGGGAGACAGCCGGGAAATGTTCTGAAGCCTATGATATTAGGCACGTTTAGATGCAGAAGATAATTTTTTATCCAGTTGATCTATTTGCTGAATAATTTCTTTCTCTTTTTTATCATCCAACAGCTTTTGCTTCAGATATTCAGTTGTTATATCCAAACAGCACATAATGGCGATATCAACATCGTCTTGGGTGCGGTATTCCGTTTTGAAGGCTCGTAGTTTAGCATTGATGATCTTTGCAGCTTCTTTGATCACTGCGGCCTCATCCTTGTCTACAAGCGCGGGGAACTGCCGTCCGAATATGTTAACCTGTATGGAGTGTTTTTCCAATCTCTCTTCCCTTAAATCATTTCCGGCTATTCGCCTAAGCTCTTTAAACACGCATCAATATCCTCTATGAATGCATCAATCTGAGCTCGAAGGGCTTCCTTATCATCAGGATTTAACCTTCTGCTACGCTCTCCCAATCCATTCAAACTCTCCTTTAAGGTTGACTGCTCTTCCACTTTCCCACTGAGAGAAGATTCCAACTTCTTCACCTTTGCTTCTAAAGCCCTCTTCTCTTTTTTCAGAACAGAGTATTTCTGCTCAAGCTTAGTGG
This sequence comes from Bacteroidota bacterium, assembly GCA_038520955.1. Taxonomy (GTDB): domain Bacteria; phylum Bacteroidota; class Bacteroidia; order J057; family J057; genus JBCBKZ01. The sequence goes on from JBCBKZ010000142.1 coordinate 2,600, forward strand.
CCTTCTCTGCAACAATTTTCAACCTTTGGAGTATTTCATCCATTCAAGCGTGTTATACAATCAATAAATTTGGAAATATTTTGGGATAATTTCAATTCTGTTTCAGAATTCGTGCTTTACTTCAAGCACAACCCCCTAAATAACTCAATAACAGGGGATAAATTGTTGTTTTTGAGCTTCAACAATTCTTGATTCCCCATTCATTCTACTTCCTGAGTTACGTCGCCTTCAGCGGGAGTTACTTTTCTTATGCGAGAAAAGTAACCAAAAGCGCTTTTGTTCCTCCAATGCATCCCACTTTCTCCCCACAACCCGTGGAGTAACGGCCAACGCCTCATTTTTAGAAAATCATAGCTATTACTACAGGATTTGAAGGGCGAATTAATTCACCCCCTACCTAAAATCAGGTATCTACTTTCTTAATTCTGCCTGAAATTCTCGAGCGAGATTAGCAGTGATTCTTTCTGAGATCTTATCTGCGGCTTTTCCTTCCAGACTTTTCTTGTCGTCTCTCAGGAGAACGGAAATCAGATAACTCTTCTTCCCCTGCTCTACTCCCTTGCCTTGGTAGACATCATACAGCTCTACCTTCTTGATCAGCTTGGGATTAGTCTTAGCTACTACCTGACGGAGATCCTGGAAGCGGACCCCTTCATCTATCAGTAAACTGAAGTCTCTACGCATACCCGGATACATAGGGATCTCCTGGAAAAGTACGGCTTGTCTTTCATGAAGCTTAGCCAGATACTCCCAATCCAGCTCCAGATAGAAGACTTCATTTCTTAAGTCAAACTGATCCTGTAGCTTCTGCTTAATCCGACCATAGTTCAGTAAGGCCTTCCCTCCTACTTTGTAGGATAAGCCATAGTCAAACAGTTCGTGTTCTACTTCTTCCAAACTTCCTTCTATTCTGAACCATTGACTGATTCTTTCCACTTCCTTGGTGAGGGTAAACATGGTGCTCACGCCAGGTTTATCTGCCCAGTGTTCATCCTGTTTCTTACCCGTTACTGCCATTACCAGCCACTCCTTTTCCTGGTAAGAATCTTCTTTCTTATGGTACGTTCTCCCGAATTCATACAAAGAAAGATCTTCATTTTGTCTGTTCTGGTTGTAGAGAATAGATTCCAGAACGCCATACACCATATTCTCCCTCAGTACCGACTGGTCTTCAGAGAGAGGATTTACCATGAATACGGCTCCCTTACTCCCTCTATCACTGTGGACCAGGGAGTTATTGAGAATTTCATAGTAACCATTAGCAGAAAGGTAGTTGGCATATCTTTCCTTCAGACGATAGGCTTCTTTTTTCTGAGAAAAATCAACCGAAGCGTTGAGCTTGATAGAAGGGGCTACGTTGTTATAGCCATACACACGGAGAATATCTTCAATTACATCCTGAGGTCGCTGAACGTCCACCCTGTAGGCTGGTACTTTCAGCTTGAAGTCGTTATCATTCTCCTCCACGACCTTCATTTCGAGCCCCTCGAAAATTTCTCTGACATCTGTCAGCGGAATTTCCTTCCCTATCAATCTGTGAATCTGTGCTTTTTGCACCTCTACGGGGAAAGGTGCGAAATCATCTAATCTGATGTCTTCTATCTTAGAAGCACTCCCTCCGGCTAATTCCAGGATCATATCTGTAGCTCTGCGAATGGTATTATCAGCCATGTCCATATCTATCCCTCTCTCATAGCGAAAGGAGGAATCTGAATGTATACCATGACGTTTAGCAGACTTCCGAACAGTTCCCGGTTCGAAGTAAGCTACTTCCAGGAAGACGTTTTTAGTCTTGAAGGTCACGCCTGAGTTAATCCCCCCCATGGTACCACCTATACAAAGTGGCTTAGTGGTATCACAAATCATCAGGTCTTCATGTGCAACCAGTTTTCTCTCTACTTCATCCAGGGTAGTAAAAGGAGTTTCTTTCTCCAGCGTTTTGACAATTACTTTCTGTCCTTCTATCTCGTCCGCATCAAAGGCGTGCATAGGATGCCCCAATTCCATCAACACATAGTTAGAGATATCTACCACATTATTGATGGGACGTAGCCCAATGCCTGTCAGTCTTTGCTTCAACCAGTCTGGACTTTCCTTTACTTCAATATCCTTTATGTAAACGGACATATACCGCTTACAACGAGACTTATCTTCTATACTTACCGGGATAGGATTTTTGAACGTACCTTTGGATGATTCGAACTTCATTTCTGGAAGGCGGGCTTTCTGTCTCATGAAGGCACCCAAGTCTCTCGCCACTCCATAATGAGAGGCTCCATCTATTCTGTTTGGGGTAAGGTCTATCTCTATGATATAATCCTTATCCAGTTCTATCACCTGGTTTACAGGCGTACCTGGGGTAGGATCTCCTTCTAAAACCATAATTCCATCATGGTCAATACCCAGGCCTAACTCATCTTCTGCACAGATCATCCCCATGGAAACTTCTCCTCTGATCTTGCCTTTCTTGATTTTGAAAGGATCTCCCTCAGTGGGATACAGAGTGGTACCTACCAGAGAGACGGGTACTTTCTGTCCGGCAGCCACATTAGGGGCACCGCATACAATTTGTAAAGGTTCTTCCTGACCTACATCCACCTTACATACACGTAGTCTGTCAGCATTAGGGTGCTGTTCTGCAGAAAGCACATGCCCCACAACTACTCCTTCCAGATTTCCTTCTACTCCTCCTGTCTCTTCCAGTCCGCCTACCTCCAATCCCAGGTCTGTCAATATCTCTGACAGCTTAGCAGGATCATAATCGAAATCTATATAGTCTTTCAGCCAGTTATAAGAAACCTTCATAGTTTTTACTTATTCCATTTCTTGACGTGAGAATATGTCGAAGAAATATGGGCGCAAATCTAGGACTTTTGAAGCAAAGATGTTTTGTAGGAAAGAGATTAATTACAGAGAGGTTGATTCTTCATTTCCAACCATCTGACACTTTCCCTGTTAATATTGATGAAACTCAGCTTATTCTCAGTCGTAAATCAGAGTATGCAAATTTAGCGAAATTTCGCCAAAAGTGAATATTCGTAAATTTGTATACTCTGATTTACGACTGAGAATAAGCTGAGTTTCACCCATCACTAACGTAGACATATATGGTATTTGATTTAGACATGATCAAACAAGTTTACGAGCGGATGCCTTCCCGAATAGAGGCCGCCCGTAACCTCCTGGGAAAACCCCTGACGCTCACAGAAAAAATTCTGTATTCTCATTTACATCCTGAAACTCCATTAAAAGCCTACAATCGAGGAAAGGATTATGTAGACTTTGCCCCTGATAGAGTAGCCATGCAGGATGCTACTGCCCAAATGGCTTTGCTACAGTTTATGATGGCAGGTAAGTCCAAGGTAGCTGTTCCCTCCACTGTACACTGTGATCACCTTATCCAGGCGAAAATAGGCGCTGATAAAGATTTGGAAACAGCGAATGACGTCAATAAGGAAGTGTATGAGTTCCTGACTGATGTATCTAATAAATACGGGATTGGATTCTGGAAGCCGGGTGCAGGAATTATCCACCAGGTAGTACTGGAGAATTATGCGTTCCCTGGCGGACTAATCATAGGAACCGACTCCCACACTCCTAATGGAGGGGGATTAGGAATGCTGGCTATTGGCGTAGGTGGAGCTGATGCTGTAGACGTAATGGCTGACATGCCCTGGGAATTAAAAATGCCCAAGGTCATAGGCGTAAAGCTTACCGGAGAATTAAATGGTTGGTCTAGTCCCAAAGATGTGATCCTGAAAGTGGCAGGTATCCTCACAGTTAAAGGGGGAACAGGGGCTATTGTAGAATACTTTGGCCCTGGCGCGCAGTCTATGTCTGCTACCGGAAAAGGAACCATTTGTAATATGGGGGCTGAGATAGGTGCTACCACTTCTACCTTTGGATATGATGAGTCTATGGCGCGCTACCTCAGAGCAACTGAGAGAGCAGAGCTGGCAGAATTATGTGACAGCATGGCTGAGCACCTGACAGGGGATGCTGAAGCTTATGCAGACCCAGAAAAACACTTTGATCAGCTGATAGAAATAGATCTTTCTACCCTGGAACCACACATCAACGGTCCTTACTCCCCTGACCGTGCATGGCCACTGTCCAAGTTTGCTGAGGCCGTTAAGGAGAATGACTTCCCACCTAAGTTGGAGGTTGGACTGATCGGTTCATGCACCAACTCTTCCTATGAAGACCTGGACAGAGCAGCTTCATTAGCCAGGCAGGCAGTAGCTAAAAAGCTGAAGGTGAAGTCTGAGTTCACGGTAACACCTGGTTCTGAGCAGGTACGCTTCACTGTAGAGAGAGATGGTCAGCTTGATGCTTTTGAAGGAATGGGCGGTGTCGTACTCGCCAATGCTTGTGGACCCTGCATAGGACAATGGGCTAGACATAATGAGAACCCTGAGAAGAAGAACTCCATCATCACCTCTTTCAACAGGAATTTCTCCAAGCGTAATGATGGTAACCCCAATACGCACGCTTTTGTAGCTTCTCCTGAGGTAGTAACTGCCCTGGCCATTGCCGGGACTCTTACCTTTAATCCATTGAAAGATACCCTCATCAATGAGGATGGAGAAGAAGTAAGACTAGATCCTCCTTCAGGGGATGAGTTGCCATCAAAAGGATTTGATGTAGAAGATCCAGGATTCATTCCTCCGGTAGCAGATGGAAGCGACATAGAGGTTTCAGTGAATCCTACTTCTGAGCGTCTTCAGCTTCTCACACCTTTCTCTTCATGGGATGGTAGTGATGTGAAGGGACTTACCCTCCTTATCAAAGCTTTTGGGAAGTGTACTACGGACCACATCTCTATGGCAGGCCCATGGTTGCGTTACAGAGGACACCTGGAGAACATCTCTAATAACCTCATGCTGGGCGCTATCAATGCTTACACTCAAAAGCCCATAACCAAGAACCAGCTCACTGGTGAGTTGATGGAAACCCCCAAGGTAGCCAAGGCTTATGCTGATGCAGGTGTACAGTCCATCATAGTAGGAGATGAGAACTACGGAGAGGGGTCTTCTCGTGAGCATGCTGCCATGGAGCCACGCCACAGAGGGGTTCGTGCGGTACTGGTGAAGTCTTTCGCTCGTATTCACGAAACGAACCTGAAGAAGCAGGGCGTTTTCCCATTGACCTTCGCTGATCCTGCTGACTATGATAAGATTCAGGAAGATGATAAGATAGATGTGAACGCTGGTGGAATAGCACCGGGTTCACAAGTAGAGATTGTCCTAACCCACGCAGATGGTTCTACGGACTCCTTTATGACGAATCATACCCTAAACGCTCAACAGATAGAGTGGCTTAAGGCAGGTTCTGCCCTTAACCTCATCCGTAAGCAAGAGGGCTTATAAATGGGCATAAAACTATGAAGATATAAGAAAGGCGCTCGGTAGAGCGCCTTCTGTTTTTTATCAGCTTTTCTAACTAATTCCAAATATTGACTAGCCTTTACGAATCATCTCCTGTAGGTAGGTTGTAATCTTTGTAGTAAGAGACATTGTTATCTCTGTCGATAAAGAAGTCAGGACCACATAATTCCAGCGTTACTTCAGTGGGAGACTCATCTCCATGGCTCCTCTGAAGCTGAAAGCTAGGGTAATCAGCGGGATCAAACCAGCCATCAAAATTTCCTGTCATAGTGAGACTGCCCTCCGTTACGGTATCATCGCCTTCTTTTTCTGTGAGGGTGAATTCTCCTGTTTCCAGATTGTGTACGACTGTGTAAGTTTCTTTCCCTGTTACCTCTCCATTTTCGTCAAATGATTCAGCATACCAGGTTCCATTCAAGTCTACTTGAAAAGGGTCTCCGCCTCCATCAAGAATATCTTCTAACCATCCGTTACAGGAGGTTCCAGCGAGCAAAATGAGTACAAAGGCAAAGAGATGAAATGATTTCTTCATAGAAATTTGGTTAATGATTTTCCTGAAAGTATTCAGATCAGCTCACAATCCGTGTCCCAAAAACCGCCCCGTACTGGTTTTTCACCCCTTATAAAATGTTAAGGAAGGGTGTTATAAGTATGTTGGAAGTATCCCAGCTGGACCTGTCACAATAAGTATCACGGTCCAACCGGGAAGTACTCAGCCCATTAATGTTTCAGTGGTTCTCCTAATGACTCCATCCCCAGGAACGGTAGATAGAAGCGCCATTATCATATAGGTAGATGTAGTGGCTTCCGTATCCGTTAGCATGAGCTGGCCAAAAACATCCGATGGTGTTACTCACATAGGATTCTTCCCTGAAACAGTTGAAACAGACATCTACATCCGATTTATTCCCAGACGAAATATAGGCTCTGGTCTGAATCATCTGGATGTTCGTGTATGGCCATGTATCCCCTACCCTGGGTCCATATGCATAAGCACGGGTACGGGCCTTATACTTTCTACAAAATCCCCCTTCATACTTCCACCACCAGTAGTAGCTGTAAGCCACCCAGGGCAAGGGAAAGGCTTTCGCAACTCCTCCATCTGATACCTCTGGTTCAGGATCTTTTCTATCATACTCTACCTCAAACACTTCCCCCTTAACAAAAAGGGTAACGGGTACACCAGCAGAGTCGAGGGTCCCATCTTCACTCAAGGAATATCCTTCTGTTTTTAGGTCTTCAGCCAATTCCTGGGGGATGTAATCCATATCCAACAAGAATAAGCCCGTTTCAGGCTCTTTACCTAAATCAGTGAGTTCTCTGGTGGTCATGGTTTTAATACCCGGCATGGAACTCAAGGGCAGGCCAGCATCGGCTCCCTTCAGACGGTCAAGATCTGCATTCTGGACATCTGCCTGTTCGGCAGGTAACAGAAGGTTATCACAACCTTCAGGGAAGGGACATGTAGGCTGTTTACAAGCAAATAAGCTCAACAACAGAATCAACATTCCTCTCAGAATAAGTTTCCTTTTCATAATAATGTGATTTAACGGTTCTTGGGAGGAAGTTGACAGAAAGACGAGTAATCACATTTGTTGATCCTATAATCGGATTTTGGAGAGGGACATTAATTCTAAGGGGGATATCTTATATTTCGATTCTCCCCTGTTTAAAAAGGAATACTTTAATTAAGATTATCAAACAAGGCCGGTAATAATGTGTGAAAGTATATTACTAAGAATCCTCAGGAGCCTTAATCTTTCCCATATAATAGTCTAGCTCTGAGTTAACGCGGATTATATTCTGTTTGACAGTATGATGAGATTTAGGATAAAGCTTATCAAGAAGGTCGTCTATTCTTTCTTCATCTCCTACTAGTAATTGGCCAGAATAAATGAGTTCCATAAGCGAATTTAC
>JBCBKZ010000143.1:0-9900 GCA_038520955.1 Bacteroidota bacterium
CTATTGATTAAAGCAGCTGCGTTGAGCATAGGATCAGGGCTTGCTAGTAACAGGTATAATTGGGCTAATTCTCGCTAGAAAATGTATTCTCTATGATAATTTTTTCTGGTGAAAATTACAACTGAATTTCATGAATTCTCACAGATTCAAAATTTCGAGAAATAACATTTCCTATGTTCTAATAACGGTTTCATGCTTCTAAAAAGTATGGAAGAATGAAATGAGCAAATTTCGAACCAGCATTGAGAATACAATATCAACTACTTCATTCACAGAAAGTTGTCAATTCTTCTGAATCAGCTTCAGCATCTCCCTTTGAATGTCTTTAGGTTCAGTATCCAGCCTAATCCCCAGTACTTTCACGGGTACATTATGGATGTGATAGTCTAGCGAGAAAGAGGTCTCTAGAGTAGGGTAGAGGAGGCAGCCACTTAGCTTACTTCTCTCCTGTAGGGGATAATTTTGGAGGTAAGCAAATAGCTGATAAAGGTGGCCTGATATCAGCTTTTTATGTGCAAAACGCTTTCGGAAGGCTTCTCTATAGAACTTGGTTTCTATGATGATGTGTTTGTCATCTGATTCCAGTACTACATCAGTTTCCATTTGTGGAAGAAAGGAAAAGGCATGCTCGGAGAAAGGCTCAGTATTTCTCCATGGAAATCTTCTGCTATGGACCCTATATGTCCGTTGCTCTTTCCGATAAAAGTTTCTCACAAATCCCTCAAATACCTTCCACATGAGCTGGTCTTCTTCCCAAAAGGAGGTAAAAGCATAAGAGCCTTTTCCTTCTTGAGGAAGAATCATATCCGTCAGACATCGGCTAAGTTGACAAAGAGAATTTAGCCTGGGAGACCCAGAACTAGAAGGAACTGTGTCTTCAGGTTCTATGCCTTTGAAAAAAGATGTGAAGGTGGCTAAGCGCTTACGTACGTATGGGGAAAGGGAGGATGTTCCCTGTAATGTTAGAAAGATAGATGCTAGCGAAGCCGTAAAAGGATGTTGAAGGGAATGGTCTGAGTATCTACACCTGATCTTTGTAGGATTAGCTTGTGGAGCTGACCATAGGATTTTCCCTCTTACTACCTCCAATTCTTCTTCTTTGGGATGAAAATGGGCCAGACTCCCTTGTTGAATAGCTACGGCCAGATGGTTCATCCATTCCCACACGCATAATTCCAGTAAACTTTCCAAAGGCTCTCCTTGAACCTGCCTGATCCCTCTCCCACTCGCAAAGTTCCATGCGTAGCTGAGGAGGTAATAGAGATTTAGGTTAGGTATTTTCGGTTCTTCCTTCATGTTCTACTTGATAGGGGTAAGTAGATACTGGATCATTTTTTCTGCCTCATTTACATCCTGTACCAGTTGTTCTCTTAGGACGGGAGCTACCTCATATCTAATCTTCTGCACATAGGCATCCCAGTCCAGCTTTTCTCCCTTAGTAGGAAGAAAGTAGCTATGCCCTATTTGATAAGGGGTAGAGAAAAACTCTGCCATTTCCCTAAGTCGTAGGTTACAATCCGGTATCCTCAAAGCAATAGCTTTCAGGAGAGACTTGGGTGTCCCCGCTTTTTTGAGGTAGGTCTGGAAGTGCTCCCCAAACTGAGGGCTCAGGTCCCAGGAGACCATCCTTCTTCTGATGGCTGTGTCTAGTGAAGAAATGGTTCTATCAGCTGTATTCATGGTCCCAATCAGATACACATTCTGAGGGATGTAGAAGGGGTTTGTATCGTAAAGGAGAGAAACAGCTTGTTCAGGAGATCTTTTGTCCACCTCCAGCAGATAAAGTGCCTCTCCCAGCACCATGCTGAGGTTACATCTGTTGATCTCTTCCAGTATGATCACAAAGGGCTGCTCGGGATGATTCCGGGCTTTCTCACATACCTGGTAGAAAATTCCCTTCTGAAGTTGGAAGCCTCCCTGTCCATCCGGACGAAAACCCATCATAAAGTCCTCATAGGAGTAAGAAGGGTGTAATTGAAGGTGAAATAGATTAGGAGAATCTTTATAGCCTAGCATGGCATATGCCAGTCTTTGGGCAGTAAAACTTTTCCCTACTCCCGGTACGCCCTGAATCAAGAGGTTTTTCTTCAGCTGCCAAAGGTCCCAGATATCCTGCAGACTTTCCTTATCTACCAATACCTCTTTCTGCAGGTTTGCATAAGCATATGTAAGCTCAGGTCGAGATGGAGACTGGTAGACAGGCTGGGGAGAAGCCACTGCCATAGGAGTTTCTTCCTTCACTTTATATGTTATGCTTTCAGTTTCTCTTCTTTCCAGTAGGTCCAGGCTACTTACGCCACTTTCCAGCCGCCTAAGAGTTTCTGCAAAGTGCGGCTTATGTTCCAGAATGGCTTTTCTGATAGCTGGCCATCCGTGGAGCTTTCTCAAGCTGGGATCTGAGAAATAAGAAGAGATCTCAGATATGGGAAGCTGAAATAGCACATGAAATTCTCTCTGCCAGGTACTGCCCTCTATGAGGAAGGCATCCTTACCGGAAGTGATCCCTGCTGATAGAAGAGAAGATTCGGGGTGATAAATGAAGATGACATCTCCCATCTTCAACTCATGAATATTCTCCTCCTGGAGATGCAGTCTCACTACCCCCGTACTTTCCAACGACTTAGCCATGCTCAACTGCCAGTACTGCGGCCATCGAATGAGATCAGATTCTGCTATTACGGGCTCTTCCTCATGGTAAGACTGGATGGGATCTATCTGTCTGGACACAAAGGCCAGAAAGAGATCTACCTGAATCCTAAGTGGAAGATTCTGACTATGTGGAAATAGGGTAGAATATGCCTCCAATACTGGAATGATCTTGTCCTGATATTCCAGAAAGTAGGCTCCAGGATTATTCCCTTGGAAGGGAGAAATACGAATCCCCAATTGGTTTAGGGCTAGTCTGTAAGGTTCCGTAATCCAGCTTACTGAGTCTGGCTGCACCATAGACAGTAGTTCACTGGTGGCACCCAGGTGAAACCCCTTGATTTCAGAGATGAAAGTATTGATGCGGCCTTCTATCCTTTCCGCCCCATGAAATAACTTGATGAAGGCATTTCTATAGGTTTGGAGACTATGGTTAGGGCTTCCCAGTGCTTTTTGACCCACCATAGGATGTTGATGGAAGGTCTGCATCTCAAAGGAAAGCTGTCTGATCTCCTCCCAGCTAACCTTAGCGAGAAAGTCAGGCTGCATAAAGCGAGAAAAGAAGGCTTGCTGCTTTACATACAAAGCAGTTCGGCTAGCCAGAAGTTCTTCCGCTTCGCGAGCAAAAACTGACAAATAGCTTCGGATCAGGGAAGTGGTGATCATGTGGTTGCTTACAGGATGACAGATAAGCCAGAATATTTAGCATCCTAAATATTCTGGCTACCTCTATGTAAGTTAGTGAAATTCCCTATTTCTGAAAGCTAATCCAGTCGATTTGTGCCAAGGGCTGATCAGATGAGCCATTAGCCTGGGCCACTATGTACAAGTCCTGTTTGCCGGAGGTGGACTTAATCCGGGCGGTTTTTTCAGCCCAACGTCCGGTATTGCTAAAGCTGAGTTTGCCTATTTCCGGCCCATCTGCTGAGCCTGTCCTAATGGAGAACGTACCATTGACAGAAGGCTTGAGCTTAAAGGTGAAGGTGGAGATATTGGTCAGGTCAGTTTGTAAGTATGTCAAATAGCCTTTATCTCTTAGCCCATACACTAGATTGTCTCTATCTATACCATCCATTCTTTTAGTGTAGTTCACACTTTCATCACTTTCTTCTACATATATGCGTGGATGTCTAAGAACCACCTTCTCTCTACTTTGAAGAGACTCAATTCCATTAGCTCCTCCGTCAGCGTAGGTAGCGGCCAGTAAGTAAGCGCCCTCTTCTCCTCGCGTGTGTTGGGTGGTTCTGATATTACCTTTAGGAGAAAGACTTTTCTGAGCAGATTCAGATAGAGACAGAATATACTTGGCCATTTCACGGGTTTCTTCCATGCTATGCTGGGGATGGCCAGCCATGATTTTCTCCCCCCAAACGCCATTCCCTCCACTGATGATCTTACCTGCCAGGTATTCTACTGCCTTGGGATCATTGGCATATTTAGCAGCTACCATCTCATAGCTAGGGCCTACGGATTTCAGCTTCTGGGCATGGCAAGAAGAACAGTCACTATTAGCTACCAACTGTTTCCCTTTTAGGTAGGCCAGTTTGGACAGGTTATTCAGGTCTGGATCTCCCAGCACTACTTCCAGGTCATTGCCATCACTCACATAAGCAAACTGTATGTTGAGCTTCTCGGCATTGATCCCTGTACCAGCTTCATCTTCCGGGTCTGATACACTTACCTCATAGGATAGGGGATCATTACCCAGATAGAAGTCAGAATTTCCAGTCAGGGCTATATCTATGCTAGGTGCTTGGTTTCCTGCTTTGACAGTGGTCCAGATGGATTCACTCTCTCCAGCCATGTCTATGGCTTTCATTCTGACTTTGTATACACCAGCCTGATCAAAAGTAAAGCTGGTATTCTTTCCAGTAGCCTGGACTACAGTAGAATCAGTAAAGAACCATTCATATCTCAGGGTATCATCCTCATCATAGTCAAAGGAACCATCTGCTGAGAAGTCCACTGTCAGAGGAAGTGCCCCAACCTGCTGGCTGGCGGAAACAGCTGGTACCGGTAGACGATTACCATTAGCATATTCTATTTTTGATAGGCGAGCTCTGGGGTTATTCATGAAGTAGTTCTGGCCATATTCCAGCACATACATGGCGCCATCAGGTCCAAACTCCATTTCTATAGGCTTCACGAATCTTTCTTCAGGCAGGAAGTCCTCTATCTTCATGAGGTCTCCTTCCTCATCCATACTTACGACCTTAACCCAGCTTCTGGCCCACTCATAAATGAACAGTTTGCCTTCAAAATACCTAGGGAATTTAACGTTAGAGCCCTTATAGGAAGGCTTCTGATAGTAAATAGGGCCTGCCATGGCGCTGTTAGAGCCAGCTCCCAGCATGGGAAAGTCGGTAGAAGGAGCCTTTGGATACCAGATATAGGCGCCTCTGGCTTGAGGTAGTTGTTGTACTCCGGTATTATTGGGAGAATTGTTGATCACCTGCATCGGGTCAAAGGGTGCCCCTATCTTATCCCCCACAAAGTTTCTATCGAAGTAGGGCTTATTGTTCCCTATGAAATAGGGCCAGCCATAAAAGCCCGGGGTCCTGGCTTGGTTCCACTCATCATAACTCTGTGGGCCAAATTTACCGTCTGCCGCTACATCCGGTCCCACATCCCCCCAATACACAAAGCCTGTCTTGTCATCTACAGAGATTCGGAAGGGGTTTCTGGCTCCCATCACATAGATTTCCGGGGCACCTTCAGACCCATCTTTTGGGAAGAGGTTTCCATCCGGGATGGTGTAATGCCCAAAGGGATGCGGCTTGATACGGAGAATTTTGCCTCTCAGATCATGTGTATTGGAAGAAGACTTCTGCGCATCAAAGGGTCCTCTACCTGGACGCTCATCTATAGGCGTAAAGCCATCTGATTCTTTGGAACTGGTGTTATCTCCCGTAGAAAGGTATAGATAGCCCTGCTCGTCAAAGGTAACTGATCCACCAGAGTGGCAGCAGGTTTCTCTCTGGACAGGCACTTTCAGCATGACCTTCTCAGAGGCCAGGTTGATAGAATCAGTTCCAACCATGGTGAAGCGAGAAAGGTATTGCTCTGTAGTTTCACAAGGAGGAGAATAATATAGGTAGAGGTAGTGATTCTCACTAAAGTTGGGATCAATAGCTAGTCCTAAAAGTCCATCTTCATAGTTTCCTTCTGTACAGACATCAAAGAAGTGTAGGAGCGAGCTTTCCCCTTTTTGGGGATCATACAGCTTCATTTTTCCTCGCCTTTCTATGAAGATCACTTTTCCATCAGGTAAGACAGCTAACTCCATAGGTTCATTCACATCATTATCATCCAGAATGATACGCGTAAACCTGCTAGGGTCAGGAGCTTCTGGAAGGGTGATATTGTCCGGAGAAAAGGTATTAGAAGCTATTAGGTAGCGCATGGCTTCTTCCAACAATGGCGTGAAATCTTCCTGAGCTACATCATCAGGACTTAGCTTCGCCAGGACTGCCTGCCCTCCTTCGAATGGCTTACTATAGAAGTAGGTATCTGTATTCTCCTGCCTCGCCTCGACTATCGTTTCATTATTTTCCTCTTTCTGTCCCAGCCTTTTCATCCACGGCCAGGTATATGGATCCAGGGAGGATACGTTAATCAGCATAACTCCTCCTCCTGCTTGTACATATCTTTCCAGAGCATTTTGAGAGGAAGCTGGGAAAGTATTGGGGTTTACGGAGGAAAGAACCACTGCACTGAAGTCTTTCAGGTATTCCAAGCTGAGTTCCTCATCAGATCTACGGGTATCCATGCCCGCTTGGAATTTCTCACTGACAGCGTCCAAGGCCTTTTTGAAGGGCTTAGAAACGGGAGACTTTCTGCTTTCCTTAGAAGTAATGACCAGAATATTGGTAGCTCCTCTTTTGAATGTAGAATTAGATTGGCAGGAAAATATACCCACTGCCAATAAGGCTATTAAGCCGTTTAGCAAGCACTTTTTCATCTATCCTTTTTTGTCTTTTCATGAATATAGAAAGGATTTTCCATCGATCTAAGAAAAGTTGGATACCGAAAGAATCGGGAACGGTTGCAAATCAGGATTTTATGAAAATTTCTTTCCGAAAGGAGAACTTTTGATACCAATGCTCTCCGAAATCTGTAAAAAGAGGGAATACATATAGGTATCTGTATGGGATTTATGGTTCTTTAAAGTAGAAGCGAAGAACCAGATATTTATGAGACTTTCTATTGCCCTATCCCTCCTGGTATTTTTACTAGCTTGTTCAAATTCAGGTGAAGGATCAGATACCCCTACCCCTAATCCACCTACTACTGGTTCAGGTTACTCTCCTACGACTACCTTAAAGGATGCGGCTCCCTTTCCTGTGGGCTTGGCAACCCAGGCCAAGTACCTTGATTTTCCTGCCTATACCCAGACTACAGAGAAGGAGTTTAATAGTATCACGGGAGAGTATCAGATGAAGCAGAACATCATCCATATCGGTCCTACCTCCTACAACTGGGGACCGTCAGATGCGCTGGTCAACTACGCCAAACGTAATGGGATGCGGGTACATGGACATGCCTTAGTTTGGCATCAATCTATTCCTGATTGGCTAAATGACTTCACAGGTACGGATGAGGAGTTCGAGGAAATAATTAAGACCTATATCCAGACCGTAGTGAACAAATATGGAACGGATGTAGTCAGCTGGGATGTGGTAAATGAAGCTTTCAATGATACTGGGGGTACACGTGAAACGCTCTTCCTCCAGAGAATGGGACCTGACTATGTGGCCAAGTGCTTCCAGTATGCACGTGAGGCTAATCCTGACATGCTGCTATTCTACAATGACTATGGGACTGTGTGGGATCAAGCCAAGCTGAATAATATGCTGGCCATGATAGATGATTTTCAGGATAGAGGGATTCCCATAGACGGAGTTGGCCTTCAAATGCATATTACGTACAACTTTCCCGCTATCAGTAGAATTCAAGCTGCGGTAAATGAGCTAGTGAAAAGAGGAATGAGAGTACATTTCTCAGAAGTGGACATCAGAGTAAATCCTGAAGGAGATGTTACTGCCCTAACCAGTGCCAGAGCTGCGGCTCAGGAGGCCAGAATGAAAGAAATAGTAGAGGTATTTCAGACTATCCCTCCGGATCTACAGTTTAGGATTACCTTCTGGGGCCTACGAGATAGTGATAGCTGGCTCATAGATTTCTGGGGAAATCCAGAGTGGCCATTACTGTTTACTGATGGGTATCAGTACAAGCTGGCGCACAGAGGATTTTTGGAGGGATTGTAACCTATTATCAGATTTTCCTACCCTTAAAGTATGTATTTCACTGTCCACTTATTCCCAAGTTGGGAAGAAGTGTGTTTTTATGGACATGAAATAACAGTTTTTCTACTAAACCGTATGGTTCATTCGCCCTCATTTTTGAACCATTAACACAAGCATACTGACGATTCAAACAAGCAAAGCGTACATCCAAGGCTGAATTTGGTGCATTCGGCCCCTAACCCCATATTTTAATTTAAGAACTATTTAATTTGTTTAATAAATAGTTATTCAAATATAACTATATCTGCCCTTATCCTAGACCGTCCTAATTCTGATATTTCAGCTATCGGACAGGCGGGGTTGCTGATTAACAGCCAAATTTGAAGAGTAATCCGATATGCACGAATTCGTAGTAGAGAAGATCATCCAACGTTTTAAACAAGTTGGAAATCCTGCTCAGATTCCCTTGCTCCGCACCAGCCAAAGAGGAAAGACTATTTTTTCAGCACGTATGGTTACAGATGAAGGTATCTATGTAGATAACCTTCCTGAAAGTGAGTCCCTATTACCTTGGACTGCCTTTACTGAAACTATCAAACTGCTGGAAGAAAATGGTGGAAAAGCCCGTAAGGGTAGCTCTACGGCTAAACTGGGTACTGAAAAGCTTCCTTTGGATTCCATTGAGGGAAGAGTGGCCCATGTAGTATTTAACAAAGAACCCGGCGACACCATTCTCAGAAGAATTAGTCCCATCACAGGAATCCTAAGATGGGCCAGGATCGTAGATAATGCGCCTGGAGAATTGGTTTTACAAGAAAAAGCCATGGTAGGAATTAAGCGTTAAGACCTCTACCAACCGCTTTCACCCATTAGAAGACATTAACAGACTGGTATGAGTTAGTATCTGTAAATTCAGATATGCGCTCATACCAGTCTTTTTTTATCCCGTTCGGAAATTAGATTCTATTTTCACTTCCCATGAGAAAATCCCATCTTTAGCCTAGCTAGCATGTGCACATATGCCCAACTTTGTCTGTTTCTCCTCAACTAAGAAAGTAAGTCTCTTACTTCTCATTTTCGTATTGCTGGGCGGACTTCTACGCGCACAACCCACTTTTGTCAGGACAAAGCTTAAAATCAGAAAAGATAGTACCATTAAGTACATTAAGCTGATAGCTGATGACCATAGGGAGAATGTGATTTTTCAGCCTGTAGGTAAGGCTGAAGCTGATACTTCCAGATGGTTAATCCTTGGGAATGTGTTGGGAAACACAGAAGGGACTTTATTCCTGATCAGAAACAAAGAAAACACCAGAATTAGAATTGCCATAGGGCAAAGGCGGATTCTCGCCAGAGCGGATTCTTCAGAGATGCCCTGGGAAACGAGTTGGACCATGAGCTTTAGGCGGGACACCTTCCAACTGGTGAATTACACCTATCAGGATCCCCAGGTCTTTTCTACCAAACTCATTCGGTCATATAAAGGCTTACCTGATTATGTGGGGAGTAATTCTTCCAATACTCTTAGCGTGAAAGAACCCCTGATAGAATTCTCCCAGCTAAATAATGGCAGTAATGATTTGAACATTGAAACACTGGCCACTAAAAAGAAACTCCCCATTATTTATCAGTTAATAGGGAGTTTTATTTCTTCTATTCACCTCATCAGTTGGAGGCGGGTATATGACTAGCTGTCAAGGGCCTCTTTGGCCGCTTGAACCACTTTCTTGGCATTACCTATAAAGATTTGGCCATTTGCCATGATGACAGGCCTTTTCAGAAAGGTATATTCTTCCAGAATGTATTTCTTATAATCTGCTTCACTTAGCTCCATCTCATTCAACCCCATACTTCTATACTTCATGGCGCGTCTGCTAAAAAGGGATTCATATGAACCTGCTAAGGCATGCATCTCCTCGAGCTCTTCCTGAGTAATGGGTTCAGACTTAATTTCTCTTAATTCTACTTCCTCAGAAGGAGCTAACTCTTTGATGATTCTCTGGCAGGT
>JBCBKZ010000144.1:0-9840 GCA_038520955.1 Bacteroidota bacterium
GACATTATCCCCTATCATTCTTTTCAGCGCTACCAGAAGCTAACACATGGAGAAATTGTGTGCCTGGAAATCCCTTTTCCTCCTACCTCAGTCTTTTTCTATGAGGGAGAAAGTCTAGAATTGACGGTGGCCTCCTATGAGATATTTCAAAATGCGCCCATGATGAAAGACAACTCTTTGAATCAAAGAGGAAAACATGTCATCCATATGGGCGGGAAATATGATACATTTTTACAACTCCCTATGATTCCTCGCCCTTAACATGATGGTTATAAGCTTTAATTGCACCTTACTACTTAAAATAGCGTATATTTATCTAAATAGCGGTTTTATATGAAACGGGTTATCCATATAGATAAAGAAATCCTTGGGGGGACGCCAGTCTTCTGGGGTACTCGAGTCCCTATCAAAAACCTCTTTGATTATTTAGAGGAGGGAGAAACAATAGCGGAATTTCTTGATGACTTCCCCTCTGTTTCTCACGAACAAATTTCCTCTGTTTTACAAATTTCTCAAGAGCTTCTCATGAATGTTTCCAAAGTAGCCCATGAAAATATTGCTTGATGAGTGTGTAAGCAGGAAAGTTAAATCTTTACTTGTGGAGCATGAAGTATTTACGGTTACAGAACTTGGTCTAAGTGGATTTAAAAATGGCAAGCTACTTGCAAAAGCAGAGTCTGCAGGATTTGATATTCTCCTAACCATAGACAAAAACATGAGTTCCCAACAGTCTATCAATAAGTTCAACCTCACGTTGGTAGTACTTGATGTTTTCAGAAGTAACATAAAATATCTTTCTCCTCTCATCCCCTCTTTTCTTAATCAGATTGATTCTTTTCAAAGGAGGAAGGTATATATCATTTCTTAAGGTTTCCTCAAAACCCGCTCGCCCGTCTCACACTAGCAGCCCCAAACTTATGCTTAATCTGGTCCAGGGCCTGGTAGAGATCTACCTGCCTGGGAATGGACTGAAAGAGGCTGATCTGCTGATGGCCTGGCACCAGCTTACTGAACTTCACCCCTACCAACCGTAACCTCACCCTACGGGTATACAGCTTCTCAAATAGCTGAAGTACTTTCTCTATCAGAAAAGCGTCAGAAGCGGTGTAGGGAATGTGGGCCTGCTTACTAACCGTTTCAAAGTCTGTATAGCGAATCTTTACGCTCACACAGGCCGTTAGCTTTCCCGACTGCCTAAGTGAAAAAGCCAGTTTCTCTGTCATACTGGTGAGAAAAGCCCGAAGCTGCACCATATCTATGGTATCAGTAGAGAAGGTATGTTCGGAGGACATGGACTTACGTTCTATCTGTGGAATTACTTCCCGCTCATCTTCTCCCCTCGCCCGCTTGTAGAGCATATTGCCGTGTTCTCCAAATGCATGCGTCAGTAAGGGCCGGGGAATTTCTCTCAGCGTCTTCACCCTTCGCACACCCATATATGCTAGGTTGAGAGCCATCTGTTTTCCTATGGCAGGTAGCTTACGTACAGGCATAGGAGCCAGAAAAGGAAGCACTTCCTTTTGAGGGACCTCGCATTCTCCATTGGGCTTGGCTTCATTGGTAGCGACTTTGGCCACCAGCTTATTAACAGATAAACCAAAAGAAATGGGCAAGCCTGTTTCCTTCAACACCCGGGATCGTATTTTCTGTGACCATTTTCGGCAGCCCCAAAAACGTTCCATACCCGTCATATCCACATAAAACTCATCTACAGAAGCTTTCTCAAATACCGGAGACTCCTCTGCGATGATTTCACTCACTGATGAAGATTTCTCACTATACGCATCAAAATCTCCTTTTAGAAAAATCCCATGCGGACATAGTCTTCTGGCCATACGTGTAGGCATAGCAGAATGTACCCCAAAACGCCTTGCCTCATAACTGCAGGAAGATATTACCCCTCTGTTGCCTGTCCCACCTACTAAAACAGGCTTCCCTTCCAGCCAGGGGTCTTTTAACCGTTCGACCGACACGAAAAAAGTGTCTAGGTCCAGGTGTAAAATACTCCGTTCCATCTACATAAATAACGGAGGATGGTAATGATTGTGTATAAAATTTTCCAATATTTTTAGTATTTATTTGGGATAATACTAAAAATAGTAGCAAATTTACCTTAAACCTATTCCTTGTTTGGGGAGACTTGTGTAAAGTAGTGTTAACGATAAACTGGCATTTTGCTAGCTTCAGGTTTAAACCTGGAGCTAGTAAAAAAGTCAGGCGGGATCTGCATGCTGTCAAGTCTCCTTAGGCAGGGCCAAAAACGGACAAAGCGGAGATGTATATTAACTGCCACAGTTATTTTAGTATGCGGTATGGGGTCCTTTCGGTTAAGGCTTTGGTGGACTTAGCCCTTACTCATCAGATACCGTCCCTGGCACTGACGGACATTCACAATGTATCAGCCTGTTTTGAGTTTGTTAAAAGCTGTAAGGAGAACGGCATCCACCCGGTAGTGGGCATGGAATTCCGGGTAAATGATAAGCTATTCTACATAGCCCTGGCTAAAAACCTGAAAGGCTTTCAGGAAATCAATGCCTTCTATTCTCAGTACGCCCATATAGGAGAGCCCTTCCCGGAAATAGCGCCTCTATGGAACAATGTCTACGTCATCTATCCATGGAAGCGCAGAGGGCATACTACTTTATCAGAACATGAGTTTCTAGGCATTCATCCGGCTGAACTGAATCAGCTAGTACGCTCACGTTACCACCACAGGCAGGATAAGTTGGTCATTCTCCAACCTGTCACTTTCCTGGATAAGCGCGGCTTTAACCAGCACCGCCTGATGCGAGCCATAGATCATAATCTGGTTCTCTCTAAGCTGTCTCACAGTCAGCAGGCCAATGAAGGGGAAACCTTTCTCCCACCTACCAGACTCAGAGAAGCTTTTGAAGGCTTTCCCCAAATCATGAAGAATACGGAAGAACTGCTGGCTTCCTGCCAATTTGAGTTTTCCTTTGGGGTTTCTCATACAAGGCAGACTTACACTGGAGATAAGTATGGGGACATTGTCCTGCTGGAACAGCTGGCCATGGAAGGTATGGAAAAGCGCTACGGCCTCTATAACACAGAAGCTGCCAAACGTCTGGAGCGCGAACTTCAGATCATAGACAAGCTCAACTTTAACGCCTACTTCCTCATTACCTGGGACTTTGTGAAGTATAGCCAGCATAGGGGATTCTTCCATGTAGGCCGCGGATCAGGTGCTAATAGCCTGGTAGCCTATTGTTTGGGCATTACGGATGTAGATCCGTTGGAACTGAACCTATACTTCGAGCGCTTCCTGAACCCTAAAAGAACTTCCCCGCCGGACTTTGACATAGATTACTCATGGAAGGAACGAGATGAGGTGATCCGCTATGTGCTAAAACGCTACCGGGAAAGTCATACAGCTATGATAGCTACTTACAGCACCTTTAAAGCCAGAGCTGCCATCAGAGAATTGGGGAAGGTGTTCGGTTTGCCCAAGGGAGAGATTGATCGACTTGTGCATATGCATCATCAGCCACCAGCAGATCTTTCCAAGATAGAACGACAGGTACTCCACTATGCCAAAGCTATGAAGGGCTTCCCCAGCCACTTTTCCATACATGCGGGTGGGGTACTCATTTCAGAACAGCCCATACATGCTTTTAGCCCTACGGAGATTCCTCCGAAGGGCTTTCCTATCACGCAGTTTGACATGTACACGGCGGAAGAGATTGGGCTGTATAAGTTTGACATACTGAGTCAGCGTGGGCTGGGACACATTAGGTCTGCGGTAGACATCATCCATGAGAATCAGGGGATCAGTGTGGATGTGCATCAAACCCATGCTTTTAAGAAAGACAAAAAGGTTACCCAGATGCTGTCCAAAGGGCAGACTATGGGATGTTTCTACATAGAATCTCCCGCCATGCGTGGGCTGCTCTCCAAGCTGGGCTGCGACAACTACCCTACCCTGGTAGCTGCCAGTTCCGTAATCCGGCCCGGTGTAGCTAGATCAGGTATGATGCAGGAATTTATCCGTCGGCATAATGGGACGCCTTTTAACTATCCACATCCCAGGATTAAGGAGCTGCTGGATGACACCTACGGCATCATGATCTACCAGGAAGACGTACTCAAGATGGTCAATGGATATGCAGGTCTATCTTTGGCTGAAGCAGACCTCCTCCGACGCGCCATGAGCGGAAAGTCCCGCGATAATCAGGAGTTCATCATCATCAAGGAGAAATTTCTCCAGGCGGCAGCTAGTAAAGGCTACAACCCTGCCCTCAATCAGGAAATCTGGCGACAGATAGAAAGCTTTGCCGGTTACTCCTTCTCCAAAGCGCACTCTGCCAGTTTTGCAGTGGAGAGCTTCCAGAGCTTGTTCCTCAAAGCCTACTATCCACGAGAATTCATGGTAGGGGTCATCAACAACTTTGGTGGATTCTACGATACGGAGATCTATATACATGAGGCGCGTATGTGGGGTGCTCGCATTCACCCTCCCTGTGTGAATACCTCTACGTACCTTACCCGCATCATAGGGAAGGACATTTATCTGGGCTTTATTCACCTGAAAGACCTTCAGCAGAAACTGGCTACAGACATAGAAGCAGAGCGGGAAAGAAGAGGTCCCTTTACAGACATGGCAGACTTTGTGCGGAGAACCTACATCAGTGCTGAGCAGTTGACCATTCTCATACGTATAGGTGCTTTCCGCTTTACCGGCAGCAACAAACCTTCTCTCCTATGGGAAATGCGACTCTACACACGTCGGGTCTATAAAGAACAAGCAGACGTCCTCTTCCCGCCCGATGTACCGGATTACACCTTACCCATATTAGAAACTTCTCCTCTGGAGGATGCTTATGATGAAATGGAACTCTTGGGCTTTCCGCTGGCTTCCCCCTTTTCCTTACTGGGCATCTTACCGGAAGAAATAGATCTGGTAATAACTAAGGATTTCCCGAAGTATGAGGGGCATATCGTGCACATACTCGGCTACTATGTATGCGTAAAAACCACACGTACCATTAAGGGAGACCTGATGCAGTTTGCCAATATGCTGGACAGTGAGGGGCAGATGTTTGACTGTACCCGCTTCCCCAATGTGGTGAAGAAGTATCCCTTCATCGACAGGGGAATTTACCTGATTTCAGGAAAAGTAGTGGATGAGTTTGGCCACTTCACTTTAGAAATGACTCAAATGAAAAAGCTCTTATATCTAAAGGATCCCAGGCTGCAGGAGGAGCATAGGCAGGTGAGTGGGGTGGATTTATAAGTTCACCTTACACCTCTCCAATATCCCCTCAAAAATACCGTTTCTTTTCTGTAGGGTTATCCCAGGAAATCTGACAGATTTCTTCCTATCTATTAAGAATCCCCCCTGGCAAACGATCTGAATTTTGCTGCGCTTACATAGAGCTGCGGTTAGTCCTGCATTTCCCCCAAAAGGAGTGTGGCTAATCTATCTGGCTGTGTAGTGAAACCATAAAAACCACTTAACTATATAACGCTTTCATGAAAACAACGAAACCAATTTTTATTTGCTTTTGTCTTGTTTGCCTTGGCTTGTTTTCTTTTGCTCAGGAGGAAGAAATGGCGGAAGTAGATAGCGCTGTCGTAGCTGCATATTTGGAACAATATCAGCTTTACATGGACAGTGTGGAGCAGGCCATGAATTATGTAGATTCCGGCACAGTGGTCCTGGGAGATAACTTAGCCGAAATCAACCTTTCTAATACCTACAAATATCTGAATCCGGAGCAGTCCGCATTTGTCCTGACTCAGGTGTGGGGAAATCCTCCGCAGGAGGTACTGGGGATGTTATTCCCTCAGGCATCCTCTATTATGGATACATCCAGCTATGCCATCATCATCTCTTATGATGAGTCTGGCCATATCAAGGATGAAGATGCAGCAGATCTGGACTATGATGACCTGTTAGAAGAAATGCAGGACGATACTGAGGCCGGTAATGAGTATCGTATAGAAGAAGGCTACGAACCCATAGAACTGATAGGATGGGCCTCTTCTCCTTACTATGATGGAGGGGAGAAAAAACTTCACTGGGCCAAGGAGTTGAAATTCGGAGAATCAGAGGTGAATACGCTCAACTATAACCTGCGCGTACTGGGAAGAAGAGGTTATTTGGAGCTGAACTTTATAGGAGATATGGATATTCTTCCTATGGTGCAGAATGATATTCCTACCCTTATGCCAAGTGTGAACTTCAAGGAGGGAAATACCTACTTCGATTTTGATCCTGATCTGGATGATGTCGCAGCTTACGGCATTGGCGGATTGATAGCTGGAAAGGTACTAGCTAAAGCAGGTTTCTTCGCTTTACTAGCCAAGTTCTGGAAGTTCATAGCCATAGGCGCAGTAGCCGCATTCGGCGCATTGAAGAGATTTGTATTTGGCGGAAATAAAGAAGAAGCTTCTACAGAAACAGAGGCGTAGGCCAGCCTTCTATATACAAACCCACAGATACGCAGCTTATGCAGCTATGTATCTGTGGTTTCTTCTTTTATGGTATGAATCCTCTATCTATAAGGCCAGCCAATAATTCAACTTCAGCACTAGTGCCCTGGTTTTAGGGCCAAAGTTTTCGATGGCATAGTTGTCAGTGTATACTATGAATAGGTCTGACATAGGCGCGAATCGCCACCAGAAACGGCTGTTAATATTGAAGTTGTCTGCCTGGGTATTGTACTGCAGGAAGGTAGTCCAGAACAGATTTCGATTAAAGTTGATGTCTATTCTCGGACTGAATGCCCAGATGGTCTCGGCTCCGTAGGGATCAGGGAAATCCAGGTTATTATATTCTATGTCTATCCCGAAGTTTCCCCAGGGTTGTATCCTGTACAGCAGGCTGACATTAGCAGATGCCAGCGTTCCATTATAGAATTGGCCGCCACCCAGTTCAAGTTGGTATTGAAATAGCTTTCGTTCATCAGAGTTATACTCAAGCCCAATTTGAGAATATCTATACCTCCCCACAGGTAGTGGTTCATCATCCGTAAGTCCAAAGGGAAAGCGTAAATCCGTTTCCGTGTAGTTTCCGAACAGTGCCACACTGCTACTATTCGCAAACTCAAACTGATACCCAATAGACTGAGCTAATTCCAACAGCTTCCCTTCTCTATCCAGAGTGGTAAAATGCTCTGCTAGGAAAGCATGCTGGTTCAGTATATCTGTATTCTCAGGGATGGTTCTATACTCTATAGAATTAAAGAGAGAGTGAAACCCAATACGGATAGTCGTATCTCTCTCAGAATCTGTATTCTCAATCAGATTCACAAAACCCATATCAGCAAAGTAGTTAGTACCCACATAAGCATGGTTAACTACGGCAGATAACCTTTTCCCTCCATATCCTCCTCCATACTGGTAGAAGTAGTCATCACTGTCAAAGCCTTCCTTAAAAGATTTGTGACCACCTGCCCATCCTTCCCACTTTCCGTCCTCACTGGAGTAGTTAAACTTCACACTGGCATTTCTCCCGTAATCATCTGACTCAATTTCTCCCTCATTCCCGAAGGCTTGTCTATTGGTAAACATGGCTGTAACACGTGAACGTTTCAGCACACGCTGGCTAACAGCTACTGCAGAATAATTTTGGGCAAGCTGGTCATCTGTAGCCCGGGTTTGGGTGTTAAGAAGACCTATACGTGTAGTTCCGGTTACATTTCCTGTGAGCCTGGCCCCGAATGCGATAGGTACTGCTCTACCATCTTCATCCAGCCCTATTCTTCTGGAAAAGAAGGGCTGAATAAGCGGGAATCCTACTGTGCTAAAAATGTCTGAATTCTCCAGGAAAAAGGTACGTCTCTCTGGAAGGAAGATATTAAAACGTGTCAGGTTGGTCACCTGCTGATCCACTTCCACCTGGGAGAAATCCGGATTTACCGTTAAATCCAAATTCAAAGAGGAGGACAAGGCGATCTTGGCATCCAGTCCCACATCAAACTCATTAACGGCAGCTTCATTCTCTTCAAAGTCCTGGCTGTAGCTTCCTGTCATATAAGGGATAATGGCAATGTTCCCCTTCGTCTTTTTGGGAGGTGCATCCCATTGTAGTCTACCCGTATAGCCTAGGTCTATCATCCAAAACTGAATGGGAATTCTGGCCCATCCGTCTATGCGATTGTTTTTCTTATCATTTCTAATGAAGTTAATTCCCCAGGTAGATCGTCCCTCTTCGTATCTAAGAGTTTTAAAGGGGATGGCCATCTCTACTGTCCACTTATCTTGGTAACGCTTGGTTTCCACAAACCACCGGTTGTCCCATTGGCCGTTATAGTTATCCATTCCGCTACCTCCTCCCAGCAGCACCTCTGTCTGAACTCCATAAGGGCTGGTACCAAACATAAATCCGGAAGTGGCCTGGTTAAGTGGATCTAGCACAACCCCTACTCCATCACTATCCCAAAATCCAACATCTCTTTTCAGGGTGGTTATCACATGGTTAGTACTGTCGTGGCAGATAGCAGCTACATATAAGAAGTTGTCATCGTAGGAAACCATCATTTCCGTCTTCAGCACAGCCTTGATATCATCCTTGGGACTTTTCTGCCAGAAATCAGTAGCTATGTCAGCCTTCCCCCATGTTTTTTCCTCTACAATTCCATCCACTCTAATTTCATCTATGGCACGCTGGATATTCAAGCCATAGTCTTGCTGGTTAGGCCTGGAGTCAGATTGACCTAACACAAAATGGAGGAAAAGAGATAAGAGGAGAGTAGTAAATGTTGCCTTCACCTGTAGTCAGCTTAGTCTTTTAATAAGTAATTGCATGAAGTAAGCTAATGTAGGACCTTTTTTGTTCAAAAAAAGTTTAGAGAAATACGACTTGCATATGCAATCAAGCCGTTCGTCTAAAATTTAGCTTATGCGTAAAAGATATAACCCTTGGCTACACAAAGGTTCACAAAAAGAAAGTTGATACTAAGTAAGATTGCTCAGAGGGAAGTGAGCCTTGCGTCTAACGCATACTCATACAGGAGGGTTTCTTTGAGTTGCTCTATCTCAAGGGGACCAATATTAAGCTCCTCGTCCAGATACTTTTCTACTGAGCCGTATTTTTCTTCAATAGCTGTGAAGGCAGCTTGCAGGTATTCAGCTCTTACTTCCATGATCCCTCGGAGCTTTTTGTGACTCATGCCGAGGAAGAGAGCGGCTTTCTTCAGTATATCCTCACTGCTGTCATGAAGATAGTAGTTAGACATAAGGTACTCATCCATGATGTCTTCTCTACTTACCCCAAGGGCAGACAAAATGAGCGCCGAAGCAAACCCAGTTCTATCTTTACCTGCTGTACAGTGGAACAGCAGGGGATAGTTTTTGTCTTCCAGTAGAAGGCGGAAGAACTGCTTATACTCTTCCGAGTAGTCCTCCACATAACTTCTATTCATCTCCATCATCACCTTGGCAGCCTGGAAATCCGGAGAATTTATCTTATTGATAAATCCATCCTTCAATCCCTTCCCTTCTCCTACTGGAATGTGAATGTGAGATACTTGATCCAGGCCAGGCCATTGATCAGAACTTTCTTCTGCTTCTGCCATTGTTCTAAAATCACAAATGGTAGAAATCCTTAACGGAATCAAACGCTGATAGTCATTTTGGGAAACTTCAGCTATACTCCCAGACCTGAATAATTTTCCCCACTTAACCTGATACCCATCTTGTGTAAAGAGGCCACCTAAATCTCTCATATTAAGGGCCCCGTCTATATCAATATATCTTTCTGCTATAAAAAAAGTATCCTGAGGAGAAGCAGCTACAAACATGTTCTGCTCATTTCCAGGATATATAAGTAGTTCATTAGAATCAGAAAACTCTACCTTCTTTCCTAATGCCAATGAA